>JAIYCK010000230.1 GCA_027488055.1 Flavobacteriales bacterium
ATAAATTTCATTCTCATCAGTGAAAGGATTGTCACCTGTGCCGTCTTGGTAGTCATTGTACTTCTGTTCCAACTCGGGAGCGCTATCCTCCGATTGCACTGTACCAGAGCGGATCCAGTTCAATTCACTGAACTCGTCGTTGTCTCTTGCGCCATTTAACCATGGACGCGAAGCATCTTCGTACTCGATCGATGCGCTAATCAAGTCGGTAAAGTGCTTCACATTCACACCATCTTCGTTCAAGTAAATATACTGACCCCAATTCACGCTCAAGCCATACTTGACAATCACATCTTCACTGGCCGAAGCAAATGACTGATATGCGGTGTATGTCTCATCGTCAGTGACATTGTAAAGCTCCCATACCATGGTTTCTGGCTCCAAGTCGGTGAAGTCTTCGGCTGTAAGACGCAATTCAAAGTCTGCGGCAGGCACACGAAGTGGATCCACAACTTTTACATCCACTGGACCTGCACCAGGAACATACGTCAATTGTTCAGTCGTGTATGGAGCGCTGATGATGGCAGTTTCACTTGCTGTGCTGAGGGTAATATCATTCAACCCATTTCCCTTACCTTCCAAACGTGTAAGTGCTACTCCGTCTCCATAATTCGAATTAGCAATAGTACCTCCAGCCTCGGGCGATACATTGTGTGGTATTGCCTTGATAACTGGAATTTCACCTTGTGATGATTTACGCGACGCTAAGTAGGCAGTTGCTTGGCCCAACTCCGTAGAAATATTGTAATCCTCGTAGTTGTTGTAACCATATGCGATTGCCATGAAATAATACGTCTTATGATTCACCAACGCTTTATTTGATAGCGCAAATGCGTCTTCCGTCACACGGAAAGAACGGCGGATGCCTTCGTCCTCGCCATTGACCATAAGCATTGGCACAATTTCATCCATCTCCTCATCGCGTTCGTAGTTGATGATTTTGCTTACTCCATTCTTAATGTCACACTGCGCAATGAGACGCGCTTTATCGGTATCCGACAAGTCACTTGAACTTACCTCGTCAGTAGCCAATTGATAAATCAAATATCCTTCGAATTTATAGCTACGCTGATCCGTATTCAAACTATCGCCCAATGTATTGGTCTTTGGAATTGCTGGATCAAAACCGCTGAAGGTCTCGTTGTAGTTGTTGGTCAGGGGGTTGCTATTGCTCAACATGAGGATGACTTCATTCTCCAATTCTTGAACCGCTACATCTGGAGCATCTGGTCCAGTTACAAGTTCAAAGCAATTATCAAACAACGCCTGAGCTTTGTCATCCGAGCGACGCAAACGTTCTACTGAAGCGAATGGGTCACCAGTAGTTGCTCTTGCCCAAACGACCCCAACGGTGATATTGTTGTAATCACCAGGTTGAAGTGTAAATGGTCCAGCTGCTTGAATGAAACGACGGTCACCTGGGTTGTTGCCCGAAGACTGCTCGGTCCATGAATCCTGGGCGCTTCCACCTGTACCCCAGCCCAAAGGATCTGAATCTCCGGGGAACATATAATCCGCTTCAATATCTAACACACCGTTTCCTGAAACACCATTTCCACCATATTTCATGGTTTGTCCGTTCTTCCAAATACCACGCATGTAGTTGTAGTAATGCAACGCAGTGCTTGGGTCACCATTGATTGGATTGCTTCCAATGTTATAATATACGAATCGGCGCATACCGAAACGCTCGTTGTCAACAAGATTATCACCATATCCGATACCCAAACCACCGTATGGAATACCTCCCAAAGAGTTGGCCTGAAGAATATCAGCTGTCAGGGGATTATCCACCAAATCCTCGTCTTGATAAGGACCTTCAAAGAAATCGACACCCACTGCTGGCGGATTTTCTCCATACCCTTCTGATTGTGATACTGGCTCGTCAAACGCGTCACCGTTGTAGGCATAACCAAGACCGCGTTGCACATCACAACCCACATAGTCATCATTGCTATTACCCAAATCACTATCCACCCAAGAACCAAAATATGTGTTGGTCAAAGTTTGGGTACCTTGATTGATCATCACATAGTTCAAAAAGGTCATGTTATTGACAGGGTCATTCGTAGTAAAAGCAAATGCTTGAGCGCGGACTTCCATACCAATTGGTTGTCCTTGGGACTCTGAGTGCACATTGCCTTTATCATTGAAAATCCAGTAAAACGTTTGGTCACCAAACAAAGGCACCACATCTTGACGACGACGATTGGCACAATCAATATCTCTGAACAAATCATAGTAAGGATAGTCACCGCCTTCTGGATCGTAGAATTCTTGCACACTATTGGGTGCATCGTAGAAAGGTGCCAAATAATAATCTTGGCCCGCTGCTACATTTCCAATTGCAGGATAATCATAAAAATACTGTGGAATAGCATAGTCGCAGAGATTGATCGAGCATGGATCAATGCCAGCTGCCAACGCATCGAAATACTGACGCTGCAGCAAGGCATCCTGACGTTGCGACACAAAGAATCTGTCATAGTCAACGCATGTTTGCGCGCTTACTTCAGCTGTACCATCATTGGTCAATGGACCTGGCCAAAAATCATTTCCATCTGCGCGGAAAGTCACGGCAGCCAATTTCAACTGTTGGTCAGGTGAAAGACCACCTAGCCAAAGCGCACCTGAGTATAACGCGGAAACGCCACCATCCTTTGGCACTTCATATGCAGCACGGCTATTGGCGCGATCTTGCCACATGGAACCTCCGGTCTCAATTCGAGCACGCACATTGTTCCACTCAAGGTCACGAAGACCCGTTGCGGGAGCACAAGCAGCAGATCGTGTGCTTTGTGTAGTAGATGATCCTGCGTCTGAAATGCCAGCATTGGCACCCATATAACGCAAGGCCATCATATTCATGGATGAAATTAGGAGCGCGAGTGTTGAAAAAATGGATATTGCTCTATTCATGTTCTTGTATTTCTTCTTAATTCTAAAAATATATGCTTATCGACGTGGGGTGATTTAGAAATCAAAACGCACACCCAAACGGATTTGGCGCGGTGTTCCCAAGTTGTAAGGGTTATTGGTATACATCGAGTAATAATTGCGGAAAGCCTCTGGTGAATTTTGCTGAGCAATCAATGGCTGGAACTGGGCAGATGCCAAATAACCATCGTCATCTGGTGTTCCTGTGAATCGATACACACCGAAGATATTGCGGGTGTTCAACAAATTAGTACACCATACATACACATTCAAATTGGCCACCTTCTTCTTGCCATCCTTTTCACCAAATTTCAAGGTGAAATTGCGATCTAGGTTCAAATCGACTGTAAACTGCCATGGCAAACGAGCACCATTGATAGAGCCCTCTGTGCTCGGAGACAACTCACCTGTGATCGGCGTTGCAAACACTTGAGGAGTATATGGCGTGCCACTTCCCATATTACAGATCAAGTTGGCACCGGTGTTTTCGAACACCTTTTTACCAAACCAAACTGGTCCATTGTAATCCTTGCCTTCTCCGTAGTGGTAATCGGCTGTAATCACCAAACGATGTCTTTGATCGTAGTTGAAAGGG
>JAIYCK010000147.1 GCA_027488055.1 Flavobacteriales bacterium
AAACACAGGGTGAATGAGAAAAGAGGAAATCTATATACTAGTTTCATGAGCGTTTCGAAAGAGATAATGTGCCTTCTACCCAATTGAATCGCATCGGATTGAGATGAATGAAACTAGTAGATAGTTTCCTGTGGATGGTGTTTTCAGTGTGAACTGTAATAAAAAAGAAATCCTTAATGGGAGACTAAAATTATCGGGCGTTCAATACTGATAATGTGCCTTCTACCCATTTTGACCGCATATTGAGATAACGATTGTGTGCATCCCACTAAGGATCTTTTTTTCTTCAGTTTTTCATTTAAGCTTCACCATCGTTATGATGAACAAGACAAATATCTGAAGATGCTTTCGTTGTCACAAGCGTAAAATCACCCAATTTTATAACCGTTAAAACACCTGTATTTGTTAATTTTTATTTTTCGTCTAATCCTTTTGTATTAGCTCGATTGGCTGTTTTGATCGGTTCAATTTTTTATCTTAGAGGTGCTAATTATAATTTAGTCGATTAATTGCTGCAACTTATCTTAATAAAGTGAATGCTGATTTATTTTTGTACCGCTTGAAACTTTAGAAATTTTATCTTTTAATCTCAAAATAAATGAATATTTATTCTCTTATAATTGGTGCCACTCTGGGAGTAGGGGGCACTGCTGGTGCGTATGAAATGCTTGAAGTAAAATGCGAGGATGCGACTACAAAATCCATCAAATGGTCGGAGGCGAAGACTTTTGCAAGTGATTATATGACTGCCGCAAGTCCGCATTTGAAGACATCTGATGGGTCGACCTTGAAGGGTTGGTTCATGGAAAAATGCTGGATCGACGCCTTGTTTGCGCGCTATCCGCAAGCTGATGGCCTTCAAATTTACATAGGATGGGATCAGGCCAATAATCGAAATAATTTGATTTGGATGGCCAGTGCTCCGTGGGACAACGGCGGCGTGATGGAACGACAAAATTTGATCGAAGACGGAACGGTATTGGATTATTCACCTTTTTGTCCTACTGGTTGTCCAACCAAGAATGAATTGCCATAATATTGCGTTCAGGTGTGGCATGTAACTCATATGATTTTGTTATTGGTCTATTGCCTCCTTGGCATCGTGATCATTTTAAGCTACAATGGGTATAATTCGCTATTTAAAATGATAAGCCTTTACTTAGGCTCTATCATATTTATGGAAGGGATGTTAGCGGTTTTGGCTTTTCTGAGATTATCCACGGTATTCCACTACAAGCTTCAGTTCCTCGTGAGTATGTTCTTTTTTTTTATGGTTATCCATCGATTTGGATTGACTGGTAAACGAAAAAAATACGCACAATTGCTTGGACTGCAGTTTGCCTTCTTTTGGTTGGTAAGTGTGATGTTCGATCGACAGACCTCTTCTTTTCCTACGATATTGTTTACATCTGTGCAATTCTGTCATATCCTGTGTTCCTTATTAGGCTTGTTGGAATTGTTGCAAAGAACTTCAAATATTCCATTGACAAATCAAGGGGTGTTTTGGTTTTTTGTTAGTCTTTTCTGCTTCTATTGTTATTCATTTTTATGTTTCGGATCAAGAGCTATGGAATCCTCGAACATTGAGGCGTATCACGTCTATCTCGTTCTGTATGGTAATATTTTTCTATATGGAGTTTTAACTGTGGTCATGGCATTGCAGAATAATCGTTATTTTGCACGCCGACATGACGTTTGAGTTCTACATAGCCATCATTGCCGCGAGCGGATTGTTTGTTTTTTTGGCGCTATTCATCGTGGCTTTTGTCTGGCGTTATAACCAGCAGCAAAAGTATTTTGAGGCCGAGAAGGTGCATTTGGAGTTGTCGTTGCAAAAAGAAGCAACTTTGGCACAACTCGAAATGAGCGAACAACTGCTGATGAAAATTTCACAAGAAATTCATGACAACATTGGTGCCTCTCTGACCTTGGCAAAGATGCAATTGGCTTTGATGGACGCATCCACTTATCAATTGAAGGCGGATCGCACCATGGAAATACTGACCCGCTCGATTGAGGATTTACGCAATTTATCCAAATCCATCAATGGCAATTACATCCTGGAACAAGGGTTGGAAAAGGCCATTCAAAGGGAATTGGAAATCATCAACTCGTCGGGGGCCATGTTGGCACGTTTTGTATCGCACGCAGATGATTTAAGGCTTTCGAACGAGCTGGAGATCGTCATTTTCAGGGCGATCCAGGAGTCAATGAACAATGCATTGAAACATTCCGAAGGCACCGAGATAGAGGTACAAGTCGTGAGCACCGCCGCTGATTGGACCTTCAAGGTAATCGACAACGGAAGAGGCATGCATTTGGAACAAATTACCAAGAGTGTGGGATTGAACAGTTTAAAGGCGCGTATGCAAGCGACAGGCGGCCGATTGGAAATTCTAACGGAGTTGAATGTGGGTACGGAAGTGCATTGCATTTTACCCAAAACCAGGAGTGTGATGAGCTGAAAATGTGCGTGCAAATTGTGCACAAAACATGTACACAAAATGTAAATGACTATAACGGATGGGCAATAGTTGTTTAGTTTTGCCGGTAGGTGATTTTTAACTGAATATGTAAAGCAAGTAATATGTCAAATGTAAACGTTGCCATCGCAGATGATCATAAGTTACTCCGATTGGGCTTGGTTCAATTGGTGGAATCTTTGGGCTTCAGTGTGATTGGAGAAGCTGACAATGGATTGCAAATGACGGAGATGCTGAAGAAGAATCTAAAGCCTGATGTGATTCTCATGGATATCAATATGCCCGTCATGGATGGACTTGCAGCTACCAAGTGGATCAAAAAGAACTATCCAGAAATCAAAGTGCTTGGCTTGAGCATGCTCAACGATGATCCTACCATCATCAAAATGATTCGGTCTGGAGCCAAGGGATATTTGCTCAAGGACACCGAACCCAATGAACTCAAAAGAGCTATTTCGGAAGTGGTCACGAAGGGTTTTTATTTCTCACCTTTAGTCAATGGCAGACTCATCAATAGCATCACCGAGGAGGATCAAGGAAAGAATCCAGATGAAGCGCATTTGTCTGAAAAGGAATTGATTTTTTTGAATCTGATTTGCTCTGATAAGAGTTATCGTGAAATCGCAGATGAGATGTGCCTCAGTGTAAGGACCATCGATGGTTACCGTGATAGCTTGTTTCAAAAGCTCCAGGTGGAGAGCAGGGTGGGATTGGTGCTCTACGCTGTCAAAAAGAAGATTTTTATTATTGAATAAGATAGTCTGTTGCAAACTCCGTTTGCAAACAACATCGATGGTATAAGAAAAAAGGGGCCGAGGCCCCTTTTTATATTGCTATTATCGCGTAAATAAGATTTCACGCATTTTTGGCAAAGGCCAAATCTCATCGTCTACAATCAACTCCAATGCATCGCAGTTCTCACGAATGTCATCCATGAGCGGCTTCACTTTCAATGCAAATGCCTCCGCTTGTTTCTCGACATCCAATTTGTGGGCCTTTGCAAGCTCTGCATTCATTTTGTCGATTAGCGTCTTGATATCATTCACGTGAAGACCAATGGCTTTCACGGTATCAATTTGCATTTTTGAAATGGCCTTCGCATCAACGGCTGACATGATCTCTTTGATACCAAGTACATTGTTGATCAAGTCATTTTGGTATTGCAATGCAGCTGGGATCACATGATTGAGAGCGATATCGGCCGTTACGCGCGCTTCGATTTCACGACGACGGGTGTAGGTCTCCACTTCAATTTCATAGCGAGCATGAATCTCTTCGTGGGTAAGTACATGGAGTGCTTCGAACATTTTATGGATTGACTTGTCCTTCCAGACTTTCAATGCCAATGGGGTATTTTGTAGATTGCTCAAGCCTCTTTTAGCGGCTTCTTTTACCCATTCGTCACCATAGCCATTGCCTTCAAAACGGATGGCTTTGCTCACCTTGATGAGTTTTTGGAGCTCCTTTAGGATCGCCTCGTCTTTGTCATCTCCTTTGCCAATGCGTGTATCGACATCTTTCTTGAATTGATTCAAGCGATGCGCAACGATGGTGTTGAGTGTGATCATTGCGTTGGCGCAATTGGCGCTGCTACCCACTGCACGGAACTCGAATTTATTGCCTGTAAATGCAAAGGGCGAAGTACGGTTGCGATCGGTGTTGTCCAAAAGCACTTGAGGCAATTTGCCAATATTCAATTTCAACTCCGTCTTGTCTTGCGGCGTCATTTTACCTGCTTTGATGTTCTTTTCCAAGTCATCGAGCATGGCACTCAATTGCTCGCCCAAGAACACAGACATGATGGCTGGCGGTGCTTCATTGGCGCCCAAACGGTGGTCGTTGCCGACAGTCGCAATGGAGGCTCTCAATACGTCCGCATTTTCGTGAATGGCAGCTACGGTATTGACCAAGAAGGTCAAGAACTGCATATTGCTTTTTGGATTTTTACCTGGCTTCAATAGATTGACACCGGTGTTGGTGCTCAGTGCCCAGTTGTTGTGTTTACCGCTTCCATTGATTCCCTCAAATGGTTTTTCGTGGAGCAATACGCGGAAATTGTGTTTGCGTGCTGTTTTCTCCAACACATCCATGACCAATTGGTTGTGGTCGTTGGCCAAATTCGCCTCTTCAAACATAGGCGCCAATTCGAACTGGTTGGGAGCAACTTCGTTGTGGCGAGTGGTCACAGGTATGCCCAAGTGGTGTGATTCGGTTTCGAAATCCTTCATGAAAGCCATCACGCGCTCTGGGATGGTACCAAAATAGTGGTCTTCCAATTGTTGACCTTTTGCGGGGCGTGCACCAAAGAGCGCGCGGCCCGACATCTGAATGTCATAGCGAGCGTTGTAAAGCGCTGAGTCGATCAAGAAATATTCTTGTTCCCAACCAAGTGTGATATTCACTTTGTTGACCTCTTTGTCAAAGTATTGACATACCGAAGTAGCCGCTTGATCAACCGCATGCAAGGCCTTCAAGAGAGGCATTTTGTAATCCAATGCATGGCCTGTGTATGAGATGAAAATTGTTGGAATACAAAGAGTA
>JAIYCK010000166.1 GCA_027488055.1 Flavobacteriales bacterium
CTGCGACACCCTGCTTGTCGAGTAGTGTGCCTAAATCATACGGATGGATACCGTCAATGTTAAACGAAAAAATGGGCACTTTATAAGTGGTGTCGCCATAGATTCGGATTCCATCGATCGCATGCAATACGTGATCCATCTTGCTGCGTAGCTTTTCTTCTTGCGCTGCGATCGCTTCCATTCCCAGGTCGCGCATATAACCCAATGCCGCGTTCAATGCAATGACTCCAGCAATATCGGGTGTGCCTGCTTCAAATTTGTGAGGCAACACATTGTAGGTCGTTTTTTCGAAGCTGACTGTTTTGATCATCTCACCACCGCCTTTGTACGGAGGCATGGCATCGAGCCATTGGCGTTTACCATACAAAACACCCACTCCTGTGGGGCCATACATTTTGTGTGCGCTGAAGGTATAAAAGTCACAATCCAAGGCTTGCACGTCCACTTTGAAGTGTCCAATGGCTTGCGCTCCATCGATGAGCACGCATGCGCCAACTTTTTTGGCCTCTGCGATCACCTTGTCGATCGGTTGTATCGTCCCTAGGGCGTTGGAAACCTGCTGTATGGCGAGCATTTTAGTGCGGCTTGATATCAGGGTATCCAAGGTGGAAAGATCCCAAATTCCGTTGTCATCGATGGGTATGACTTTCAGGGCCGCTCCGCTTCGCTCCGCGGCCATCTGCCACGGTACAATATTGCTGTGGTGTTCGGTGGTCGAAACCAATATTTCATCGCCTTGCTGTAGAAAAGCGTGGCCCCAACACTGAGCCACCAAATTGATGGATTCTGTCGTGCCCGAGGTAAAAATGATTTCTGCTGATTCGGCTGCATTGAGCCATGCGGCCATGTCGGTGCGTGTTTGTTCAAACTCACCTGTAGCTAAATTGGCTAGATAATGCGCTCCGCGATGGATATTGGCGTTGTGAAATTGATAGTACGTATTGATCGCCTCGATCAGTTCCAATGGCTTCTGGGTGGTAGCGGCATTATCGAAATAGACCAATGGAGATCCATTCACCTTGCTGTCCAACAACGGAATGTGTTTACGGATTTTGCGCAAATCGAGTGGGACGGTGTGGGTTGGTGTATTTTCCATGGCAATCCTTGATTTAATGGTACAATAAGCCTTCTTGCTCCAATCGTTGAATCACGTGTGCTCGAACGGCTTCATTCTCAACATGATTCAGTACATCATTGATAAACGCGGTGGTTAGCAAGCGCCGCGCATTGTCGGGGCTTAAACCGCGGGACTGCAAATAGAACATGGCTTCGTCATCCAATTGGCCCGTAGTAGAACCATGGCTGCATTTTACATCATCCGCATAGATTTCTAGTTCGGGCTTGGAGTTCATCTGGGCCTCATCGCTCAAAAGAATATTCGCGTTTTGCTGGTAAGCATTGGTTTTCTGAGCATCCAAGTGCACATGCACTTTGCCGTTGAACACACCGGTTGAACGATCATTGAGCAAGCCCTTGTATAGTTCATGGCTATTGCAGTGTGCAAATCGGTGATCTACTTTGGTGTGATTGTCAACCAACTGATTGCGTCGCGGCAGGTAACAACCATTGAGGGATGCTTCTATGTTTTCTCCATCCAGAGAGATATGTAACTGGTTGCGTGTCCAGCCGCCATCGATGGTCAGCGTGTTGATGGTGAATTGCGCAGATTTGGCAATATGAACTTGGTCATCATTCATCAAGAAATCATTGTCGTGCAAATCTTGAATCTTGTCAAACGTGACGTGGGCATTTTCCCCAACGTGGATGTTCAATTTGCGGTTACCGAATGATTGTTCGGTAGAGTTGGATCCAAAGGACTCAATAAATGAAGCCTTTGCAAATGCGCCCACTTCAATCGTAAGGGTGGGTTGACTCAATACCTTTTGTCCATCGTTGAAATGAATTAAATGGATAGGTCGGTCCATTTGCACTTTGTCTGCAATGACTATACGCAAATGAGATGTGCAATAGGCGGCTTGCAGCGCTTCGAAAAAATGACCAAAAGAGGTTGCTATGCGCTCCTGAGGTGCTATTGTATCGATCGTGATTCCTGCAGCAGTAGGCAAAGTAGATGCTTGGCTGTAGAATTGTCCATTGATGATCACAATGGTGTATACGTCAAGATTTTCTATTTGAAGCGATTGCCATGGCGCATTCGATTGGATAGGCGAGACCATCCAAGATTCTTTGGTGATACGCCCTGTGCGGGTGTATTTCCATTCTTCGTCGCGCGTGGTTGGCCATTGCATTTGATCGAGCTGGGCTTTGGCATGGACATTCACCATGGACAGCACCGAACGTTCGATGTCGATGATCTGATTATTTGTTATTGTTTCTTCCATGTGATCAGGCGTGTGCGTCCACTTCTTCTTTGATCCAGTCGTATCCTTTTTCTTCCAACTCCAAGGCAAGTTCCTTCGTACCGCTCTTTACAATGCGGCCTTTGTACAATACATGAACGAAATCAGGTACAATGTAGTCGAGTAAGCGTTGGTAATGGGTAATCAAAACGAATGATCGTTCGGGTGAGCGCAATGCATTTACACCATTTGCTACAATGCGCAATGCATCGATATCAAGTCCGGAATCAGTTTCGTCCAAAATGCCCAAAGTGGGTTCGAGCATGGCCATTTGGAAGATCTCATTGCGCTTCTTTTCACCGCCACTGAAACCCTCGTTCACAGCGCGATTGGCCAATTGACCGTCAAGTTCAACCAGTTTGGATTTTTCGCTTACTAGTTTCAAAAATTCTTTGGCACTGAGGGGTTCCAATCCAAGGTGTTTCCTTTTTTCTGCCACTGCGGCTTTCAAAAAGTTCATGTTGCTAACGCCAGGAATCTCCACAGGATATTGAAAAGCGAGAAACAAGCCTTCGCGCGAACGAATTTCGGGCGCCATGTCCAGCAAGTCCTTGCCATTGAATTGTACTTCTCCTGCCGTTACCTCATAGTCCTCTCTGCCAGCCAACACGCTGGCCAAGGTGCTTTTTCCGCTGCCGTTGGGTCCCATGATGGCGTGCACTTCTCCTGGTTTCACATCCAATGAGAGTCCTCTTAAAATTTCTTTGTCTTCGATCTTGGCTTCAAGCCCTTTGATATGTAACATGTCTGTAATTTTCTTGTGTTTATCCTACGCTGCCTTCCAGTGAAATGGCCAACAACTTTTGTGCTTCCACTGCAAATTCCATTGGCAATTTGTTGAGCACTTCTTTCGCATACCCATTGACGATCATGCTAATGGCTTGCTCTTGGTCCAATCCCCTTTGTAAGCAGTAAAATATTTGGTCTTCGCCTATTTTGGAGGTGGTGGCCTCATGTTCCACTTTGCTGCTCTTGTTTTTTACTTCGATGTATGGAAAAGTGTGCGCCCCGCAACGGTCAGTCATGAGCAGTGAGTCACATTGAGAGAAGTTGCGGGAGTGTTCAGCGCTTTTATTGATTTGAACAAGGCCTCGATAACTATTTTGACTTTTGCCTGCACTGATACCTTTGGAGATAATGGTCGAGGTGGTGTTTTTGCCCAAATGAATCATTTTCGTGCCAGTATCAGCTTGCTGCATGTGATTGGTCACAGCTACCGAATAAAATTCGCCCACGCTGTAATCACCTTTCAAAATGCAAGATGGATATTTCCAGGTAATGGCGCTGCCTGTCTCTACTTGTGTCCAACTGATTTTGGAGCGATTGCCATCGCATAATCCGCGCTTGGTTACAAAATTGAAAACCCCTCCTTTGCCATCTTTATCGCCTGGATACCAGTTTTGCACAGTGCTGTACTTGATCTCGGCATCTCCAAGTGCCACCAACTCAACCACGGCGGCGTGCAATTGATTTTCGTCGCGCTGTGGGGCCGTGCAGCCTTCTAGGTAACTTACATAGCTGCCTTCGTCCGCAATGACCAACGTTCTCTCAAATTGGCCAGTGCCGCCTTCATTGATACGGAAGTACGTGCTGAGCTCCATAGGGCATCGCACTCCTTTTGGGATGTAGCAGAACGATCCGTCGGTGAATACAGCTGAGTTCAATGCGGCATAGAAATTATCGGTCCTTGGTACGACTGCGCCAATGTATTTGCGTACCAAATCGGGATGTTCTTGAATGGCCTCGCTGATAGAGCAGAATATGATGCCAAGCTCACCTAATTTTTCTTTGAATGATGTAGCGACACTCACTGAATCCATCACGAAATCAACAGCCACGCCACTGAGACGCTTTTGTTCTTCCATGCTGATGCCCAATTTCTCCATGGTGCGACGCAACTCGGGATCGATTTCGTCGAGAGAGTTGAGCTGTGGTTTTTGCTTCGGTGCAGCGTAATATGAAATACCCTGAAAATCTGGTTTTTTGTATTGCACGTGGGCCCACGTGGGCTCATTCATTTTCTCCCAAATGGCGTAGGCCTCCAACCGCCAATTCAACAACCATTCAGGTTCGTTCTTTTTGCTAGAAATCAGGCGGATGACATCCTCATTGAGGCCTGCTGCAATCTTGTCCGATTCTATCGGAGTTACGAAACCAAATTCGTATTCCTTGTTGGTGATATGGTCGAGAATTTCGTCGCTCATTGTTGTATTATTCAGAGATTCAAAAATTTAAATAGGCATCAATTCGTGAATCGGTTTAAATCGCAGTCTTCAGAATACAAGGCTCAAATAAATCCCCTCGCATTGCTTTGGTGCTATTGTCAAAATTCCATTGCTTCGAAAGGCGTTGCGATGGGCATGTGAATGCAGATTATTGAAGATGTGCATCAAATAGAAAAACTTTCTCCGCAGCCACACGTTCTATTGGCATTGGGATTGTTGAACACAAAGCCTTTGCCATTAAGTCCTCCTGTGTATTCAAGTTGTGTACCCACGAGATACAAGAAGCTTTTGCGGTCTACAACCACTTTCACGCCGTTGTCCTCAAATACTTGGTCACCTTCTTTGATCTCTTGATCAAAGTCTAATTGATACATTAAACCGCTGCAACCTCCTCCTTGAACGCCAACGCGCACAAAAGATCCTTCTGGATGCTTGTCTGTTTCCATCAGGTGTTGCACTTGAAGTCGGGCACTTTCTGATACTTTAATCATCACTTTATGTATTTATTGGGAATTCAATGTGTTAGGCTTGCCACTATCACTGGCTGGCTGTATAACAATCTTAAACCCTTGATGTTCTTGTGTATTACCTTCTTATTTAGAAATCGTCTAAATAAACGGGGGCGCTAAAATACCTCAAAAAAGGTAGTGCCACAAAAGAAAAATGTGAGAAATGGGGTAGGAAACGGAAATGAATGGCAGTTAGCCCAAAGACGATGTTGAATATCAAACATTTCGTGTAATCACGGTGCCCAGATACTTGGCCGCCTCTCTTCTGATGGCGTCGTTGTTTTTTTTCTGGATCAACAATTCGTCCATCTGCATTTCATCTAAATCTGGCTGACTGAGCTGGGTATCGATGTCTGCTGCTATGATTTCAAGGTTACGGATCTGAAGGCGATAGACGCAGCTTTGAAGTGCGTGCCGGAGATTATTTCGTTCAGTATCTGGAAAAATCTTGTGACGCCCCCAATTCACGCTAACATGATCTTTTTCAGTCAGCAAGTCACTGGTGAGGGAGGTGATTTCTGGATCGGTATGTTGCGAGAAGCTGCGCGTGGCATCGACTTCTTTTAAGTTCAACTCAATGAACTCCTCTAGGATTTTACCATAAATGGGAATGCGCATATTCATTTGACTCATTTCCAAACTGGCTAAAAGGAAATCGACCACACCGATTGCGTGGGTTTCTTCTTTTTGATCCTCATTTACGAAGGTTAATTCAATTCGATCGCCGCTGTAAGTCAATAAAAGACGAATGAAATCCCTCTCCTGTGGCAAGGTGGTGAGCTCAAGGCTCGCAGTGTTGGGTTGCTCCACTGGGGCGTCGTCCAACAGGGGCACTGGTAGTTCTTGCTCTTCTTTGCTGGTTTTTTTGAACTGTGTGACGAGGATTTTATTGAGTTCGGTCAGAATGGTTTGTTCTGACATTTTCAATACCTGTGCACATTCTTGGGCAAAGACGCCGCGCGTGATAGCATCGGGTATCAGCGCAATACTTTCGACAATGCCTCGAATCAATCCGGCTCTTTTGATGGGATCTTGTCCGGCTTCCTCGGCCAATAATTCTGTTTTGAATCGAATGAAGTCCCGCGAATTGGAGCGTATAAAGTCTTGTATTTCGCTGCTGCTATGTTTGCGCGAAAAGCTATCGGGATCATCTCCGTCGGGAAAAAGAAGCACGCGCACATTCATGCCTTCTTTTAAAATCATGTCAATGCCCCGAAAGGAGGCCTTGATGCCGGCGCTGTCCCCGTCATATAAAATCGTGATGTTGGGCGTATAGCGCTTGATCAGTCGGATTTGGCCTTCCGTTAGGCTTGTTCCGCTCGATGAAACCACATTTTGAACACCGGCCTGAAACATGGCAATGACATCTGTATAACCTTCGCATAGGTAACACATGTCTTGTTTGACCATTTCATTTTTGGCCAAATGAAGCCCATAGAGCACATTGCTTTTGATGTACAACTCACTTTCGGGTGAATTGAAATACTTCGCAATGTCTTTTTCTGCCTTGAGTGTGCGGCCGCCAAAGGCAATCGCTTTACCGCTGATGTTGTGAATGGGAAACATGACACGACCTCTGAAAAAGTCATATGTTCCATTTTCTCGTTCGCGCGTTAGTCCAGCCTTCTTGAGGTATTCAAGGCTGTATCCAGCTTCTAGCGCGGCCTTGGTCATGGTATCCCATTTGTCGGGGCAATAACCCAATTGAAAGGTCTTGATGGTCTCAGGTAAGAATCCGCGTTCTGTGAAGTAACTCAAACCGATGGCTTGTCCCTCCTCGGTTTTATGCATTTGTTGCTGAAAAAACTTGTTGGCGAATTCAGTCACAATGCTCAATTGTTCGCGCTCACTTTTCTCCTGCTGTTGTTCTGGACTGGACTGGTCCTCTTCAATATCGATGTTGTATTTAGCTGCCAACCAACGTATAGCTTCCGGATAGCTCAGTTTTTCATGCTGCATCAAGAAATCCACTACGTTGCCGCCTTTGCCGGAACTAAAATCTTTGTACAAGTTTTTGGCAGGAACCACGAAGAAACTAGGTGTCTTCTCATTGGAAAACGGCGAGCGACCCTTGAATGCATTCCCGCTGCGTTTCAACTGCACAAATTCACCTATGACATCTTCAATGATGGCCATTTGGTAGACTTTGTCGATGGTGGAACGGGAAATCATGACTACAAATATCGTGAAAGCAATTTAGAATTGGCACGCACCACTCAAATCTGCGCTTAGGCAGTGGCCTCTTAATCAGGTAAAATCAAATTGGCCAATGCCACAAACTCCTCAACGCTGAGCTGTTCAGGGCGCTGCTTAAATACAGGCAAGCTTTTGTCGATATCAGCGGGCAAGATACTTTTGAGTGAATTACTCAGGGTTTTGCGGCGCTGGTTAAAGGCTGTTTTCACGACCAAACGTAGTTTTTTTTCAGAACAACCTACTTCGTGATTGAACTTGCGTGTCATCCGAATCACCCCGCTTTTGACCTTAGGTGGTGGTATAAATTCGGTTTCATGCACTGTAAAAAGATATTCGATGTCGTAATAAGCTTGAGCCAACACAGAAGTTACTCCATATTCCTTGGAACCAGGGCCGGTGGCAAATCGCTCTGCTACTTCCTTTTGGAACATCCCCACAAGTTCATGTACCATGTCTTTGTGTTCGAGTACCTTGAAAACAATTTGGGAGGAAATGTTGTACGGAAAATTGCCGACGACCGCGATGGGGCATTGAAATCGATTGCTCAAATCCATGCGCAAAAAATCCTCGGATAACACTTGCTCGGGCGCGAGCAATCGGGTCCCCACTAGATATTGTACACTTTCTCGGTCGATTTCTACAACCTGTAAGCGCGCATCCAAGGTCTTCAAGTGCTTGGTCAAGGCACCCATGCCAGGGCCA
>JAIYCK010000410.1 GCA_027488055.1 Flavobacteriales bacterium
CACAAAGGTGTTATTCTGCTTTTGCATTTCTGCATGCACTTCAAAAAGTGGATTTTTCTTAGACGCATTTCTGCGTGAAACACGCAAATACAATTGTTCAACCGAACAATCGTTCGGTGGCATTGTATACCACTCCTCGTGTTTCTCATTGCGTGGCACAAATGCGCAGAAGATAACCACTGAAAATTCCAATCCTTTGGATTTGTGCACTGTCATCATTCGCACCGCCAATGGATCTGAGCCGACTTTGATACTTAATTTATCGCGCTTGGCCTTCCACCAAGTATTCCATTTGTGGCGCGAAAAAAATTCATTCCGTGTTTTTTGGAAGAGCTCATTCAGATAAAACTCTAAGAACACATCTAACTCCCATTGCATCAGCGCAACCACACGCGATGCTTCGTCATAGACGTCCTCGCAAGCGGCTTCGAACAATGTAGGCCACAGAGGTCGCACCATGTGCTCCATGGTATGGGCAAAAGTCCATTGGTGGTGCTGCATGGTTTGACTGAATTGTTGAATGCTGATCTCGCGGCCATCACGGCCCAATTGCGCGATCATTGCAAGGATAGCTTCTTGGTTGTTGGGACGCTCTAAGTAGTGCAACCAAGCTTCCAAAAACCGCACCTTGTGGGAATTGTGGAGTAGTAGACTCTCCTCCGACTGCACGCGAATGCCTTCGGCAATCAATCGCTCGGTGATTTCATATCCGTCCTTTTTACGCAGCACTAGAATAGCGATCTCTTCGGGCCGAAAATGAGCATCCATGGCTTCTTTGACGAGCCTCACGGCGTTATCCACCATTTCATCCTTTGGTATTTGTTGAGCCGTTACATATCCATGGCCCTTTTTCACTGCCGTTTGCCCCATCCCGTCATACACTCCACTCAAGCTTTGAAGTGAAGGCGCCAATTGAGGATAGAGCTGATTGTTAAATGATACAACGACTTCATCGCTGCGCCGATTGTGTTCAAGGAATAGTTCGTCAAAGGCTGCTTTAAAGAGTCCTGCTTCGAGCGCATTCATGGGTTGCGTCGGGACATTGGGCAAGTCCACAAATTGGCGCACATGGCCCCCTCTGAAACGATAGATGCTCTGTTTAGCGTCGCCAACCACCATGGTTTCGTGATTTTCGCTCAAAGCATTGGTATACAACGGGAGCATATTGGACCATTGCACTACCGAAGTGTCCTGAAATTCATCAATCAAGATGTGCTTGTATTTGATTCCCAAACGTTCGAATAGAAAGGGTGAAGATTGATCACATAAGACCTTGTGCACACGCTGATGCAAATCACCGATCAACAAAATGCTTTCCTCTTCCCGTAAAATCTCCGCTTCGCGGGCAAGCATTTTGAGCAATCCCAATCCTAGAATTTGCTCCGCGATTTTATGGTACAATTCAAACTCTGCGGCTTTGGGCCCTTCCAAATGAGAAATGACATTCGCTAGCTGCGCTTCTAGCTGCGCAAGCTCGGATGGGGATAATTGAAAAATCGGCTTTTTACCATAATACTCTCCCGTGCTTTGAACTCCTTTCAACTTGGCAAAAGATGAAGGCAAATCCCCGTTTGCTATTTTATTCAAAGTGGCAAAATAGCCGCCAGATTTGCTCGGATAATCGTTGACATCAGAGGAATGGCTGCACAGAATGGCCAATGCCTCTTTGGCTGTTTGAATTCTCTCCTCGGTCAACCTTCGGGCATGTTTGAGTGCAATGAGACGTGCATTTGTAAAATAATCGGAAGACGCCTCCATGAGGGCAGATGCTGCCTCCTGCGCATTATCCGACTTGAGGTGACCCGCATATTTTGCTAAGATGTTTTGCGCCTTCCATGATCTTTCGTCATCCAAACTTTCTTGGACCAAAAAAACAAGGTATTGAGTCAGTTCAGGATCCAATCCAACCTCGTCCAAGCAGGAATCCACCACTCGTTCATAAAAGTCTTCAGTGTCAAGTTCCAATTTGAAATCGCCACTGAGGTTCAGTTCAAAAGCAAAACTGCGCACTAACTTTTGGGCAAAGCTGTCGATTGTTCCTATGGATAGGAGATCATAATTGTGCAAGACGTGCCGAAAAGTAAGTTGTGCGCGACTTTGGATGACGCGACTCGACTCCCCGCAATAGTCACGGACCAACTGAAATAGCGCATCTTGTTCGAGCTTCTTTAAGTCTTCGTTTGCAAATTGTTCCAGCGATTCAATGAAGCGTTTGCGCATTTCGTGCGCCGCTGCATTGGTGAAGGTGATTGCTAATATGTGTTTGTAATAATCAGCCTGAGGAGTTGATAAAGCTAAAGAAAGCAATTGCCTGATCAACTGAAATGTTTTGCCGCTGCCTGCACCGGCGCGATATACTTTGAACTTTTTAGTGCTTTCCATGCCTTTTCGTTTTGACGATGCTTGCACAAGAATCCAATAATTGGGATGCTATGTGCAGACCAGAAGCAACAAATATGCAGGATATCAGGTTCTGATTTAAGGTATGTTGTTAACTTTGTACTCTATCCTCAAATCACCATGAAATCAGCACGTTACTTCATAATGGCCTGCGCGGCACTCACCCTTTTGCTAAGTGCATGCAAAAACACTGCGACACAAGAGGATCCTGAAACAGAAGTTGCCGCCAACGGTCAATTCAATCTGCGCATGGACGCGAAATGGGGAAACGAAGATTTCGTCATTGAGCAAGTTTACTTGGACACGTATGGCAATCGCATCCGCGTGGATCAATTCTTAAGTTATGTCTCACAGATCTTCTTGGTCCATGAGAATGGGACCGAGGTGTTGCTAAAGGATTTCTACTTAGCCAACTTTGAGAACGATGTGGAGCTGCCTTTTGAGGTGCCCGCTGGACGCTATACTGGCCTTAAGTTGGGACTTGGTATTCCAGCCGCTTACAACAAGCACGAGGATCCTGCGCAATATCCATCGAGTCATCCGCTGAGCGTAGCGGGCTCACAAGGTATGTTTTGGTATTGGAACACCGGTTATATTTTCACCAAATTCGAAGGTAAAATAGATACAACCGGCACACCCGATGCAGCGTTGTTGGATTCGTTTCTCTTTCATATAGGGGATGATCCATACTACCGCGAGCTCACCTTTGAAAATCTCAATGTGACCGTTCCCGCCAATGGTGCGGTCGATATGCAATTGCGCATTTTTGTAGATCAAATCTTAGCACCCGTGGCAGGAAGTTCGTTGGACCTTGCGACCAATGCAGTCACTCATACCAGCGAACAGGATGTGTTGGCCACGACTTTTTTTGACAACTATGCCGCGGCGATTGTGGTGGAGTAGTTTCCTCTTTGTGCTTGGTGTGATCGGTTGTACGTCGCCTCCAACCACTACTAAGCAGGATCGTCCTGTTCATTTTCGCATTCCCTCTCATTTTCCGCCGATGGTTCACCCCACCGATAATGAGCCCACCGAAGCACGCTTGGAATTCGGGAGAAGATTATTTTATCATACAGCATTGAGTCAAAATGAAACCACCAGTTGCGCTTCATGCCATGTGCAGTCGGCGGCATTCACCGATGGAAGAGTGACCTCACCAGGGTTGAATGGCCATGCGGGAGTGCGTAATACGCCCACCCTTGCGAATTTAGCTTGGTCACCTTACCTGATGTCAGAAGGAGGCGTTCCCTCGCTTGAATTGCAAGCCCTTGCTCCTCTGCACGAACCATTGGAAATGGGGATGAACATGATGATTGCTGTAGATCGCCTGAATCAAGACGCGTATCTGCGCACCTTGAATCAACGCGCTTACGGTCGCGACAGCATAGATCCTTTCACCATTACCCGAGCGCTGGCTTGCTTCCAACGTAGCCTGATCAGCGGCGATAGCAAATTTGATCAATACAAAATGGGAGCTGCGGAACTCACTTCCAAGGAAGCGAAAGGCTTGGCCTTGTTTTCTGAAGTTGGATGTGCTAACTGCCACCGCGAACCTTTCTTCACTGATTATGGTTTTTACAATATCGGATTGTATTCCGTATCAACAGATCCCGGATTGGAGCGCAAAACACATATAAAGTCAGACAGTGGGAAATTCAAAACCCCCACTTTGCGCAATATTGCGGTAACTGGCCCGTACATGCACGACGGAAGCATGTCATCCTTGGAGGAGGTTATTGCCTTCTACAATGCGGGTGGCACAGGTGCGAGGCTCCAAGATGAGCGCATTCGTGCCTTACATTTGTCTGCGGAAGACGAAGAGGCCTTGATTGCCTTTTTAGAGACCCTGACCGATTGGAATTTTTTACAAAATCAACAATTCACACCCCTTTCAGAATGAAAAAAATACTCTTTTTTTTGGTCTTGGCGATTAGCTTGTGGCAGTGTGAACCCGATGTGGAAGACCCAACGCCGACTGATCCTGTAGCTGAACCCACGCCCTATCCTTTCCAGTCACCTCCCTTTTTTCCTCCGATGGATATTCCGCTCGACAATCCATTGACCTATGAAGGCATTGAACTGGGGCGCTATCTTTTTTGGGAGCAAAAATTAAGCGGCAACAATACCCAGAGCTGCGGCAGTTGTCATATGCCACAACATTCTTTTTCTGATCCCAATCAATTCAGTGTAGGCATCACAGGAGCCATAGGCAATCGGCAATCGATGGCGTTGGTGAATTTGGGATGGGCCTATAATTATTTTTGGGATGGGCGAGCGATCACTTTGGAGCAGCAAGTTCTTGAGCCTATTACCAACCCCATCGAAATGAATGAATCGTGGGAAAATGCCTTGGAAGAGTTGCGCAATGACCCATTGTATCCACCACTGTTTAAAGCTGCCTTTGGTTCGACTGCCATTACGCAGGATCGCGCTGCAAAGGCACTGGCAAGTTTTCTTCGTACCATGGTGAGCGCTAATTCGAAATTTGATCAGGAGCGACTTGGACAATACACCTTCACCGCAGATGAAGAAGCTGGCTTCAATATGTTTTTAGACGAAGGAGGTATCAATCCCAACACTGGAGAAAGCTATGGAGGAGCTGATTGCTTCCATTGTCATTCGCATGCAGGAATGCAAATGGGCGATTACCTCTTTCACAACAATGGTTTGGATGCACACTTTCAAAACGATGCTGGTTTGGCCTCCATTACAGGCAATCCGTTGGACAGTGGCAAGTTCAAGACACCCACTTTGCGCAACATCGAGCTCACCGGCCCCTATATGCACGACGGCCGATTCCAAACATTGGAGCAGGTAGTAGCCCATTACAACAGCGGTGGAATCATGTCAGCCACCATCGATCCTATGATGGAAGCCGCCAATGAAGGTTTGTTTTTGACTGCAACACAGCAGCAGCAGCTTATCGCATTTCTTAAATGTCTGACGGATACCTCATTCATTCACAATCCTGCATTCAGCGATCCCCATGAATAAAGCTTTAAAGAAACACCTCAATATAGCCATTCAAAAGAAAAAAGAGAATCAAAAACTCTTTGCTGGATTGGGCAAAAAACGCAACCTTGATGCGTTGATCCATGGCATGCACGATGAGATTTTTGAACGCTTGGACTGTTTGACGTGTGCCAATTGTTGCAAGACCACTTCTCCCATATTCCGGCCTGTAGACATCGATCGCATTGCCAAGCATTTGCGAATGAAGGCCGCTGACTTTACCGATACCTATTTGCGGGTGGATGAAGATGATGACTTTGTCTTACAAAAAAGTCCGTGTGCCTTTTTGGACGAACAGAATTATTGTACCATTTACGAGGTTCGACCATTGGCTTGTCGGGAGTATCCGCATACCGACCGCAAGAACATGCATCAGATCTTGGATTTGACTTATCGCAATACCTTGATTTGTCCAGCTGTGGCAGAAATTGCAGAGCGGTTGAAGGTAGCTGCGAATGATAATTCGTCCCGATAGGTGGCTATAGGGGCGCATTGCGATGCGCGTGTTCAGCAATAACTACAGCACATTGATTCTTTCCCCAAATTCATCACGGTAATTGCCTCCGACAGGGATCACCTTGGGGCCGTCACTCACTTGGATGATGACATCGCCGCCAGTGATGCCACTGACCTTGTCCATGTTGACAATGAACGAACGGTGCACACGTTGAAAGGTTTTCTTGGGCAATTTGCGCTCGACGTCTTTCATGGTGGCATGGATAGTGATCTTTTCCCAATCTTTGCCATCGCGGTGCAATACGAGCTGCATGTAATCCTTTAGGGCTTCGATGAAACAGATATCGCTGTGATTGATTTTGACTAATTTTTGATTCTTGCGAACGAACAAGAACTCGGCGGTGGATTTGTAATCACTCAATCGCTTTAACAAATCATATTCCACCTTGAGTTCCCTCTCCTTTTGATGCTTATGGACCGCCAATTCAATGGTGGTTTTTAGATCGATTTCCTTGAACGGCTTGAGAATATATCCATGTGGCTCCACTCCTTTGGCACTGGTCAAGGTCGTCTCATCGGCAAATGCAGTCAGAAAAATGACTGGGATATCCATTTCCTGCTTCAATAATTCAGCGGTTTCAATGCCCGTCTTGTCGCCTTTGATTTGAATGTCCATCAAGGCCAAATCAGGCTTCGTTTCGCGGGCTAGCTCCAAGGCCTTGTCCCCATTATCTGCTTGTGCTACAATGTTGTAGCCCAATTTAGTGAGGCTTCTTTCAATGTCCTTTCGAACAATGCTTTCGTCTTCAAGGAGGAGGATATTAATGGCCATAAAATAGAGGGTGTAAGGTAACTTTTGAGGCTAACGTGCTTCGACCTCGGGTGCAATGTAAACCAGGCTTGGCTTGTGCGCAAGTCCTAAATTCGAAAAAAGTATGCATCCCCCACTGTAGAAGCCTGTTGTCCAAACAATTGAAACTGAGCCTAAATTTTGGGTAAGGCCTTGAAAAACTCAGATTCTTAAAGAATTTGTAGCTATATTTGCGCCCCTTTTCAGGGATAGCCGTTTTTTTAAACTCATCAATACACATCACCGTCATGACTGACATGGTCAAAATTTTAGCTGGTTCTTCGTCCGTTTATTTGGGCGAAAGCATCGCTGCTGAACTTGATATGAAATTGGGTAATGTTATTATCCAACGTTTCGCAGACGGTGAGTTTCAGCCGAGTATTGAAGAAACGGTGCGTGGCCGGGATGTGATCATTGTGCAAAGCACTTTTCCGCCTGCTGATAATTTGTTGGAACTGTTGCTCTTGATTGATGCCGCCAAGCGTGCTTCTGCCAAGCGCATAGTGGCTGTAATGCCCTATTTCGGACTAGCTCGTCAAGACCGCAAGGACAAACCCCGTGTAGCGATCGGCGCCAAACTGGTTGCCAATTTGCTTACAGCGGCTGGTGTTGATCGTGTGATAACCATGGATTTGCATGCGGAACAGATTCAAGGTTTTTTTGAAGTACCAGTAGATCACTTGTATGCGAGTACGATTTTCGTTCCTTATTTGAAAGAAATGAATATCGAAAATTTGGTAATCGCCGCGCCCGATACAGGCGGTACCAAAAGAGCCAATTCATACGCCAAATTATTGGGCTGTGATCTTGCTATCTGCTACAAACAACGCAAAGTAGCCAACCAGATTGAGAGCATGACTGTAATTGGCGACGTAAAAGGCAAAAATGTCGTGATCATCGACGACATGTGCGATACTGCTGGC
>JAIYCK010000273.1 GCA_027488055.1 Flavobacteriales bacterium
AAAAGAATAAAAACATTTGTTTTTTAGCCATGGGAGACGGCAAACACCATGATAATACACTTGATGTTCGAGAAGTCGATAGTCGAAATCGGACTGACGTTGAAGTTCATGATGCATTTACTAGAGCTCAAGATTCGGCGCCTGAATATGTCAAAAATTTAGCCAAAGTAATTTTTAAATACATTAAGAACCTCAGTATCGATGAAATCAATAATGGAAAGATAATTGATTACGAGATCGCCCCAGGAAACTTTATCAAAGTTCCTTCGCATACATTCGACTCGACCATTTTTAAGGATTCTTTGGAAACAACTACGTTGAATTTATGCGATATTGATGTGCTCGGGTATTTACTTTTGCATCCAGCACGACAATTTTTCGGGGAGCAAGGAATCGAAATAGGCATAAAACTCCTATCCGTTGTTGGCTTCATCTTTGTTCCTTCGTATGGCAACTTTTCTGTAAGTATCTACAACAGCAACCAGAGATATGTAATGAAGCCATGTAGGTATTACAACGTAAAAAAGAGCTACAAATATGTTTTGCCAAGTTACATAGGCAACAGCACGTTGGACCCATTGTTTATCCCAATCAAGAAAAGTGCTGATGTATCAAGTAACAGCAGTTCAATCACAAGTGCTTCGACCGCTTCTTCCGTGGGTAGTGCTGAGATAAACGCTCGTGTAGTGTCCTCTGCTAGTTATTCTACAAGTGCCACTACTAGCAAAAATCATACTGCTGCTACTTCTTCAAATCACATGGTAACTGCTAGTAATACTGCTGCTGTTATTGCGACTGATCCCTTCACTAAAAACACCTCAAACAATAGCACAGACATCGGATCGCCCGCTTTGAGCACGCAACCACAAGATAACAATAGGAATGAAGGAGAGTTAATTTCAAAAAATAGCAACAACGAAAGTAACAACAACAACGTTGCAACACAGATTTCGAATGAGACCGGCGAAAAGCCCGTTTCAACCGTCGAACATATGACTTGCCAAGAGAAGGCAACAGATCATGACATCAATGAACAAGGCCAAGAAAAAGAGAAAGACATTATCAAAGCATCGGCGAATGCAGGAGATGAAACCAAGCACAATTAAAGAAGAAGAAAGGTCATTTTTTTATTGCAATTCAAGTTATTTCTGAAACCTTGCAGCCGTCTGGATGGTAGATTCAACAAGCGAAGGATCATTGAGAAAATGCGGAATCAAACAGCCAAGTATGGCTGCGGGAGGAAATAACTCAAAGTTGATTATCAGTTTCAAGTTGTTGAATTCAACCGAGTCCTGTCTTGCTTGGTCTTTTTCACAAAAACAAAGTTTGAGATGAACTTTCTTCTTCTCGGCAGGTGCAAGATAATTGCAAATGTAAGAAAGAATGATGTAGTAGACGAGAGGATGACCGGGATAGACACAAAGACACCCGTGAGGGTCAACGAAAGCAAAAACCATATCTTTCACGGAAAGACAAAACTTTTGAACTTCTTTGATTTGCAAATGTATTTGCGAGATGCGCTCTGGCTTTTCATAAAGAGCGGTCGCCCACTCGTAAGGTATCATTTGTGCCATTTCCTCCATTCTTTCTGCCAAGGCGACTCTCTCAGGTGATTCGACATATTCGGAACCATTCTTGATGTATTTCCAATCCTTCATCAGAGTAAGAAACAATGTTTCGTCCATATCCTTTCCCTCATCGCAATCGCTTCGAGACTTTTCCTGCTCTGTCTCAATGACGATGACAGAAATTGTTTTAGTTTCCTCTTTCTTTGAAGAGTCGCTTAAAGTAAACTTGTTGCCCATGTTTGAGAGTGTTTTTTTTGTTAAACACGGACTAAAAAATGCTTACTCTTTACAAAAAAAATATTTATCTCGGATTCGTATATCATCCAGTCAATTTTTTCGAACATCGCGCATAAAGGTAAACACACCTAGCTGTTTTTGCGATTCAATATTCCCTGATGCTATCTTCTTCCGCCACTCTGGCTCTTGGTCGGAAAGAACTAAAATGACTCCTTTATCTTTCATAACGTTAAGGGATATGGCGGTTGAAATCAACACTAGCAACCAAGAAGGCGTTTCCAAAGGAACATGGAACCAAAAAGAGGTCTTTACTTTGGTATTTTTGGGAATCATTTTCAGTATTTCTTCGATGATTTTGGGAATCAAAAGCCAAGAGTTTTTAAGCAAATCGCGATAAGCCCGAACTCGATTCCTATCTGAAACATCGGAGATAGAAGAAAACGCAGTTTGCTCTAAAAATACGTCAAGAGAATCCAACTCGGACAATGGAAAATCTGTTCCCTTCTGTGCACCGAAAGCCTTGATGTCCATGAAAAAAAGTTTCGCTCGTTCATTTCGACTATTTTGAATGGCTCCAGTGGAGAACCCGGTATCTTCAAATAATAGTTGGTCTAAAGCAGAGCGTATCGTTGAATTTTCAAATATTTCATCTTCAAGCAAACGCAGCTCCGATTCATTCTTTTCTTTTCTTGCATCCTGTGACTCTTTTGCACTTTTTCTCTGCCAATCCGACAAAGACAAACTCGTCATTCTTATTTTACTTTCAAGAATGTGTAAAATAATACAATTTTATACCATCGAGGGCAAGAATAGTC
>JAIYCK010000088.1 GCA_027488055.1 Flavobacteriales bacterium
GGGAGCCAAATGTATGATGAGAGTATTAATGGGCTTTAGTCTTTGGATAATAGCGTCTTCTGTATGGAGCCAAAGTGATACTGTCTATAGTTATCATGACCATCGATTGATCGGTATGCGAATGGCTATTGGATCGGCATCAGCGCCTTCGGGATGGTGGGGCTTTTCTTTATTTGGTGGTCAAAAACACATTGAATACCATCTTTCGTTGGCACGCACCAATGTCCAACGCTATTCTTTTGGCATGGACCTGCGAGGCGATGCACAGCAGAAATGGACGTGGCATGCTAGTTTCAACTTTGTGCACGCTAGACCAAAGCAATTTACGTTTGATCCCGATGCATCATCTCGGAGAGAATACCGAGTCAGTGATTCCCAATTCGTTCACGCTGGTGTAGGAATCATGCGTCGCATCCGAGGTTATCAAAAACGCGACTGCCGCAATTTTGTTTTTACTGTGGGCTATCAATGGCGCATAAGTGATTTTTCCATCGACCCTGTCGATGGGTCCAATTTCAAACAATCAGAAATCGATCGGTTCACCAATGATTTATTTAAATCGCGTTGGTTTTGGAGCGTGGCATTTCGTTTCGGCGAGTTTTGGCCCAAGAAGAAATGAAACTCAAATCAGCTTTTCCAACGCAATGGCAAAGGCAGAATTGGTGATACCTGTTTTGCCTTGGTTGGTTAGATGCACATTTTCCAACGCCTTGCGAATGGTATTCGAGGTGTCATTGAATATTCCCGCATCGCTCATGTCCACATCGCCGCTGCTCATGAGATAAGCGAATACACGAGCCATACCGCAGTTGGCAATGAAATCGGGGATCACACTGATTTGCATATCGGCTTTCTCAGCGATAGGGCCGTAAAAGATTTGTGAATCGGCAAAGGGCACGTTGGCACCGCTGGCAATGACTTGCACACCTGCCTGAATCATGCGATCTACTTGATCGGAAGTCACCAAACGAGAGGCTGCGCAAGGCAGAAATACATCGGCTTGAATATCCCAAATACGTTGATTGATGTCCTCAAAACTGAGCATATGGGGAGCCACCAATGTGTTGCCATCTTTATTCAAGAACAAGGTTTTGATTTCTTCGAAGGTGAATCCATTTTCGTTGATTAATCCACCTGTGCGATCGATGATGCCAACTACCAATCCTCCTTGTTGTGCGCAGTAATATGCCGCTGCCGCTCCGACATTGCCCCATCCTTGAACGATGATTTTTTTGCCTGCTATGCCACCTCCCCAGATGTCGTAATAATGCTTCACAGATTCAGCAACACCGAATCCAGTAATCATATCGGCTACTTTATATTTCTGCTGAATATCGGGCGAATAGATTGTGTCTTCCAAAACCTTGATCACACCCAAACGAAGGTTACCTATACGTTTTACTTTTTGTGCTTCGGTGGGTGAAAAATGTCCGTTGAAAACACCTTCCTGAGGGTGCCAAACACCGCATTCTTCTGTGATTGGAATGACCTCGTGGATTTCATCCACATTGAGATCTCCACCGGTGCCATAATAATGCTTCAACAAAGGAGCTACTGCTGCGTACCAACGTTCCAAAACACCATGTTTACGTGGATCGCGTGGATCGAAATTGATGCCGCTTTTGGCTCCACCAATTTGTGGCCCAGACACGGTAAATTTGATCTCCATTGTCTTGGCCAACGATTCTACTTCGCGCTTGTCTAGGCCAACGCGCATCCGTGTGCCCCCACCTGCGGCGCCGCCGCGCAACGAATTGATCACAACCCAGCCTTCTGCCTCGGTCATGCTGTCCTTCCATTCAAATACAATTTCTGGTTTTTTTGTTTCGTAGCGCTCGAGTAATGCTCTCATTTTTATTTTGGTTTGGTTCGCGAAGGTATTGGCAAACTTTCAATTTCAGGGCACTGATAATCAGTCATTTGTTCTTTTTTGTGCTTCCATACCGTGAAAACACGGTAGGTGAAATAGGGTGTTTTCACTCTTGTGCGATATGGTGATTATGGCGCAAGTTTGCCGTGTTAACTGAAAATAACATATATAGGCATTCACTGGAGTGCCGCCCATAAATTGGAAAACGAAGATTATGCCGATGTATCGGAAAATCATCTTTAACAAGTTAAAGTCCAGAGAAATTACTTTTTTGGTTTTGATTAAATGAAGGAGAAAAAACTTAGCCATCGGGTTAAGTTTTTTTTTTGTGGTTTCATGCCGATCGATTCGCGCCATTCTCAATGAACAATCGTTTTGTGAGTGAGTACCGCATACATCAGAAGGATTTATGATGTGTGGGTGGCAATTTAAAAGATGCAAGGGCAT
This sequence comes from Flavobacteriales bacterium, assembly GCA_027488055.1. Taxonomy (GTDB): domain Bacteria; phylum Bacteroidota; class Bacteroidia; order Flavobacteriales_D; family Sanyastnellaceae; genus CANHSF01. Next base: position 2,318 of record JAIYCK010000088.1, read on the forward strand.
AAAAAAATAGAGCGCCCATTGGACGCTCTATTTTTGATTAAATTAGGTTTCGTGAGGTTATGGTCTATGTAAATCGAAACGATCCAATTCCATTACCTTGGTCCACGCAGCTATAAAATCGTTGACGAATTTTTCTTTGGCGTCTGAACTTGCATAGACTTCTGCCAATGCACGCAACTCAGAGTTGGAGCCAAAAATCAAGTCAGCGCGCGTGGCGGTCCACTTCAATGCGCCTGTGGTGCGATCGCGGCCTTCAAAGATTTCTTGGGTAGCATCAGTCGCTTTCCAATCGGTATTCATATCTAATAAATTCACATAAAAGTCATTCGATAGAACGCCTTTTCGGGAGGTAAGCACTCCGTGGCTGGATCCATCGTAATTCGTGCCGATTACGCGCATGCCGCCGAGCAAGACAGTCATTTCAGGCGCTGTCAATGTGAGCATTTGCGCCTTGTCGATCAACAATGCTTCGGTGGGCACTGTGTAAGAGGTCTTGAGGTAATTGCGGAAACCATCGGCCATCGGTTCCAATACTCCCATCGATGCCACATCGGTCTGCGCTTGGGTAGCATCTACGCGGCCAGGTGTGAATGCGACCTGCTTGGAATAACCCGATTGGGCAAGTGTCATTTCAATACCAACGGATCCTCCCAACACAATCAGATCGGCCATGGAGATTTTTTTATCGGTTGATTTCCCATTGAAGTCATCTTGCACTTTGCGCAAGGCTTTCAATACGCGGTCCAATTGACCTGGTTGATTGACAGACCATTGTGCTTGTGGAGCCAATTGGATGCGCGCACCATTGGCACCGCCTCTGTAATCCGTGCCACGGTAAGTGGAGGCCGAGGCCCATGCCGTGGTCACCAATTCGCTAGCAGATAAACCGGTAGCCTTGATGGCCATCTTCAAGTTCTCAATGTCTTTGCTGTCAACCACTGCATGGCTCAATGCGGGAAGTGGATCTTGCCAAACAAATTCTTCTTTTGGAACTTCAGGACCTAAATGAAGAGCGCGTGGACCCATATCACGATGAGTCAGTTTGTACCAGGCTTTCGCAAAAGCTGCTTCAAATTCTTTGGGGTTTTCATAGAATCGACGCGAAATTTTTTCATAGGTCGGATCAAAACGCATTGACAAGTCAGTCGTTAACATAGTCGGCTTATGCTGCTTCTTGGAATCAAAAGCATCTGGAACCATCACTTTTGGATTTTTGGCAACCCATTGATTTGCCCCTGCAGGACTTTTTGTCAACTCCCACTCATTCTCAAACAAACTGCGGAAATAAAAGTGACTCCAATATGCAGGGGTGGACGTCCAAATAACTTCCAAGCCCGAAGTAATTGCATCGGTGCCTTTTCCTGATTTGTAGGTGCTGCTCCAGCCCATTCCTTGGGATTCAATGGGCGCTGATTCTGGCTCGGCTCCAACATGAGTGGCTGGACCAGCTCCATGTGTCTTACCAAACGTATGACCACCCGCTATGAGTGCCACTGTTTCTTCATCGTTCATTCCCATGCGACCAAACGTTTCGCGGATGTCTTTGGCTGCTAATTTCGGATCGGGATTGCCGTTGGGACCTTCTGGATTCACATAGATCAAACCCATTTGCACTGCGGCCAATGGATTTTCCAGTGCACGATCACCTGTGTATCGTTTGTCATCGAGCCATTTGGTTTCAGAGCCCCAATAGATGTTTCCTTCTGGCTCCCACACGTCTTCACGACCTCCGCTGAATCCGATGGTTTTGAAACCCATGTTCTCGAGTGCTACGTTGCCGGCAAGTACCATGAGGTCTGCCCATGAGATGGCGCTGCCATACTTCTGCTTAATAGGCCACAACAAACGGCGGGCCTTGTCGAGATTGGCGTTATCGGGCCAACTGTTGAGCGGCGCAAAACGTTGCTGACCATCGCGTGATCCTCCGCGCCCATCACCTGTCCGATATGTGCCTGCGCTGTGCCAGGCCATGCGGATGAACAATGGTCCGTAATTGCCATAGTCTGCTGGCCACCATTCTACCGAAGTGGTCATTACTTTGCCAATGTCCTTTTTGAGTGCGGCAAGATCCAATTGGTTGAATGCTTTTACATAATCGAAATCTGGAGCCATTGGATTGGACAAACTCGAGTTATGACGTAGCATGGATAAATCCAATTGATTGGGCCACCAGTCTTTATTCGTTGGTCCTTCAGGTGCCTTCTTCGTATGCGGATTGCTTTCTGACGCATGCGGTAAGGTCGCACCATCCGACATATGAAAAGGACAGCCCACGGCATTGCTTTTTGTCTCTGTAGAGGGTTGACCAAAAACAATGGTTTGGACTCCCAGCAAGATGAGTGTAAGTGTTTTTTTCATTCTGTATTTGTTTTCGATTATAATTTTCTGAACGTCAAAAATATTTCTTGTAATTTATCTATAAAAACTATATTTTAGATGAATATATCTACAACATAGATGAATATCCATCAATTTCAATATGTCCTCGCATTGGCTGAAAACAGACATTTCGAGACCGCTGCAGAGAAGTGCTTCATTTCTCAATCCACACTCAGTACCATGATCCTGAGGTTTGAAGAGGAGATCGGGGTGCCTATTTTTGATCGCAAGAAAAAGCCTGTGGAGGTCACCTTGGAGGGACAAAGGGTGATCCAACAACTGAAAAAAATAACAAAGGAAATTCAAGGCCTCAAGGAGGTTGCCAACGAGCTCAAAGGGGAGGTTTCGGGCAAACTCACTATTGCGGTTATCCCAACAATCGCCCCTTATATTCTACCATTGTTTCTGCATCGCTTTGCAGCACAGTTCCCTAAACTTGAAATCGAAGTGCGAGAGCATACCACGGCAGAAATCATACGAATGATCAAGTCGAGGGATCTGGATATTGGAATCATTTCCATTCCGATTTTGGACAACGAGCTTATTGAATATCATCTGTATGATGAGCCCTTTGTCTACTATGATACGGGAATCAAGAATAAAAAGCAAGTTCAAGAAAAGCATTTGAGACTCGATAATTTGTGTCTTCTGGAAGAAGGACATTGCATGCGCAATCAAGTTTTGGAATTGTGCGATTATCACAACCGTGTATTGAAGAATAAATTGAATTTCAACTATAAAGCAGGATCCATCGATGGCTTGTTGAGATTTGTCCGCGCCAACAATGCCTCCACACTCTTGCCGCTCTTGGCGGCCTTAGATTTGTCCAAGGAGGAACAAAAAAGGGTCAGTAAATTCATGGAACCTGTACCTTTTCGAAGCGTGGGTATCGTGGTGCATCAGCACTTTGTGAAACATCAAGTGCGGGAGTTATTGCAAACGGAAATTTTATCAGAAGTCAAAAAAAGATTGCCCCGTCATGCCAGTGATGGTCGACAATTGGCTCCGATTTAATAGGAAATTAGTCATAGTGCGCTGAATGGCTATCATCCGCTTGTGGTGACACGATTTCTAAAGCGCTTCGTAAATCTAATTATACAATTCTTTCCATGTATTGTGTAATGCCATGTGCCAATCTCAATCGGAGGTTTGTATGGTAATAATTTAATACAAATAACGATGGAAACAAAAGAATCCAAAGCCACTGAGACTTTCAAAATCACAGGAAATTGGGGCGCACAATCGAAACAACTGAAGGATAAGTATGGTCAATTGACCGATGCGGATCTGAAGTTCGAAGCAGGTAAAGAAAATGACTTGCTACAACGCGTACAAACGCGCCTGAACAAAAAACGTGAGGAAGTGATTAACATCATCAAAAAATTCCAAACGGAGAAGGTATAATCCCCAATAGATTATTCCGATTGCACTTTTATGAATCATAAAGTGATGCAGCGGATTATAACAAAACCAAGAAGGCTGTCTTATGGACAGCCTTCTTTATACAGAATTGGACTTTATTTCTTTGGAATATTTTCAAAATCACTCAGGATTTCTTTGCCTATTCATTTACCAGTGGGGCCTCTTTTTGTTGCCCTTCGGCATTGCGCCATTGTATCCGTGTTTGGCGAATGTCAGCACCCGGTATGATGCGCGTGCCAAGCATCTGCTCAATCGCCAATTGTCCGCCTTTTTCTGCGCGTAAGACGCCGTTGCGTTTGTGCAAGTGCATTTGGCCATCTATATCGATCATCAGGATACAATCATCTGTGCCTTGTTTAAAATGATGGAGGTGGCGGACAATGCCTTGTTTTTCATATTTCCAACCTTCTGTGGGTGGGCCTGCCGATGTGTAGTTGCGAACCTCGCCATTTTCCATCGCAAATACCAACCGATAGTTCTTGTTCTTCTCATAATCAAAGACAGCCAATCCACTTGTAACAACGGAGGGAGCTGAAATGCATAGTGGGGCATATTGTTGTCCATTGCGATCGATCACGAAAAGTCCATCACTGGTGGTAAATGCATATTGTAGCTTTCCGTTTTTCAATGCATCGATTTGTTGCACCTCTCCCAATACGGTTGATTTTTTAGGAAAGGTCCATAGAATCTTGCCGCCTTCGTCTTTCAATTGTAGACTTTGATCTTGCAATTCTTCCAACGTTTCTTTTGTGCTATTGAGATGGTTGATCACTGTCCATGCGCGCACCGCACTGCTTGGTGGAAGACTGTCTTGAGTCGCGTCGATTGCGGTGACAGCGGAAGCATTGGCGGGTTGTAGATGTTCTTCTCGATAGACACTGACCAATGTGCTTCGAGCAGATGCCTCGCTAAAGGTCACTAGGTGATCATGGCCTGCCAGCAGCAAAGAGTGCATGGTAGAGGGCAATGTAGATAGACTTGAGCGTGAACTGATGTAGGTGATTCTGGATGCATTTTGCAGCACGGAGCTAGCTTTTCCTAAAAACGGGTGGACCTGAGCATTGGTGGCATTGAAATGCAATGCGAGCAAATCTTCCAACGATTGCCCAATGAGAAGGTATGCGCCCAATTGCATCAGGTAGCTAGGCTCCACATTGATGGAGCTCACTCGGTTGCGATCAAACAAGATCGGCATTTGAATCTGGAAGATTGGAGCAGCCGTATTGAGCTTTTTCAATAGGCTAGGGGGCATCCGCTGCATCACGTCCAACGTGTCTTGAATACCATAGTAATATACTTCACCGCTCACGCTGTCGCTGATATCCCAAGCCACCACGCCGCAAGCCCCATTGCGCCAGCTCAAAAGGGCCTCATTCAAATCACAAGCACAGCTGTCACCAAACGCTTGCCAAGCTGTTTGCCAGAATGCGGCACGTGGCGTCTCCGCATAAAAGGATTCGCAGGCTGTGGTCAAATCATTGGCTTGATCAAAATGCATGGCGTCCCAATAATAAGTGCTTGGTGGCATCCAGCTAGGTATAGCCAATTGCATCGGACCAGTGCCATGGATAAAGGTCGTTTGATAGGTACTGTCGCTGGGCGATTGAAGCCCAATAAATCCGGGGCCGGTGGTTTGTCCGACGGGGTTCAATTGCAACCATTCTTTCGCATTGTATGCCGCAAAAAGGTGCATGGGACTGTCAGATGACCTCACCTCATAAGCCTGCATGAATGCGGTTTGATGAATCAACGTTCCTTTTTTTTCTTGCGCCAATATGCAGCCTTCAATACTTGCCAAAGAGCGCGATGTGACAATGCCCGCGCCGAATTGAGTACACGAAATTTCGCCTGACTGATAGATGGTATGTCCCTTGTAATTGCGGGATTCAATAGGGGCACTACTGAGATTTGACAACCAGTCTTTTGGTCCCAAATTCGGGTCCTCCAATACAAATACGTAAAGCCATGGATCGGCCGAAAGGGTATGTGTACCGGCGTATGCTATGTTGCTATTTTCGAGTGCCTTCATCCATTTGGGATCGCGTTCGGCCAATTCATACAGGCGACTTGTCCATTCTATCCATTGATTCCAAATGGATTGGACGCCTTCGCTTTTGTCAATCAAGTGGGCTTGTGCCTCTTGGGCTTGCGCTGGCCAAAGTGATAAGCGCTCCAAGGTCATCACACTCTCCACATTTTCGGGGATCAGTGCAATGGCGTCAATATTGACGGTTTCGGATTTCAACAATTGATATATGAAATATCCCAAAGTTGTAAGGGATCCAGCAATAAAGAGATAAGTGAGAATTTTTCGCAGCACGTGGATATAATTAGGAAGATCAAATCTAGTCTCTGGAGTCATCACGAATGGATCGTATCGGTGTTGCCTTTGAACACTTTGATGTTGGCATTGATTTCCCGCATCTTAAGGGGTCATAAACGAATTAATATTTTATTTTTTATTTTAAAAAAAAAGTTAAAATGAAACTTTTATAAAATCGTAGGCGTTAAAGACCATGTAGAATGTTTCATTTTGGTTAATTAAGCAATCCGTTAAAAAAGCATGAATAGACCTCCAAACGTGGGGGTCTTTTCTTTTTTAGTATTTCTGAAGCACTCTTCATGCATTACGCTAATAACCGTGTCGAAAGGAATTATGCCATTGCGGGATAGATCACCCCGGCACTATGGTCACGAGAAGCACCGGTCACAGATCGTAGCACATTGATCTTTCCCTCCATCCGCAAATACGCTAACAAGGCAAAGGCTATGGCCTCTTTGAATTCGACTTCTTTGGAGTTGCCAATGATCAAGTTGGAGGTTGTATGGAATTGCATCCGCTGCATCAAATGGTCATTGTAAGCTCCTCCGCCAGTGACTAATGTATGCGCGCAGCCTATGGAGTTCAAGGTATGGCCGATCACTATGGCCATATACTCTACAGCGGTGCACATGATGTCTTGGAGCGAAATGCGATCAAAGGATGCCAGTAGATGAGGCGATACATGGGATTCAAAGAATTCTTTTCCAAGCGATTTGGGTCCATCCATCGAGTAGAAAGGATCTTTGGTCAAAAGCTCCAATAAGGTCGCATCGACCTTGCCCGCCGAGGCAATGGCTCCTTGGGCGTCGTATTCTTGCCCCGTCCGTTGGGCCAACATGTTCAAAGCCATGTTGCAGATACAAATGTCACTTGCCAAGCGTTCCTGATCGTTCGAACGGTAGGATACATTGGCGATGCCACCTAAGTTGAGACAAGCGTCATACTGGGGATAGAGCAGCGCATCAGCAATCGGTACGAGCGGCGCTCCTTGTCCTCCCATCGCGACATCCATGGCGCGAAATTGTGAGACGATCGTCACCTGGCTTTGCACTGCCATGTGGAAAGGATCGCCAATTTGCAAGGTGAGGCCATTTTCGGGTTGATGAAACACCGTATGGCCATGGGACCCCGCATAGGCGGGCTTCAATTGCGCGCGATCGCAAAAGGATCGAATGGCCGCCCCAAAGTATTGGCCAAGATCGACATGCAGCAGTGATAACGCTTCTCCAGATAGGTGATGGGCATTTTGCAATGTGAGTCTTCGATCTGCACTATAAGGAATGGTTTCTGAAGCCAGCAATTGATGGGACAATTGGCCTGATTCATTTGAAAATCGAACGCATACCAAGTCCAGCCCATCCAAGGATGTCCCACTCATCAAACCAAGGACGTCTATAAAAGATTCCGCCATAGGGCGAAAGTACAAGGATTTTATTTGAATGCGCAAGCTGAACTGCGCTTTGGGTGAGCTTACAAGGTGAAGATCGGATTTCGGTGCGGATATATAGTGTGGAGCGAAAAACATGATTACCTTCGTCGCCCGTAATCAAACAAAAATCGAACAATGCATTTCGAACTCACAGAAGAGCACAAGGCGGTGCAGCAAGCAGCCCGCGAATTTGCCCAAAATGTACTGAAACCTGGCGTCATCGAGCGCGACGAACACCAAAAATTCCCGAAAGAGGAAATAAAGCAATTGGCGGAATTAGGCTTTATGGGCATGATGGTGGATCCTAAATACGGCGGCAGCGGAATGGACACCATCAGCTATGTGTTGGCCATGGAAGAAATTTCCAAGGTAGACGCATCGGTATCTGTGTGCATGTCAGTCAATAATTCTTTGGTGTGCTGGGGCATCGAAACGTTTGGTTCGGAAGAACAAAAAATGAAATACTTGGTGCCTTTGGCCAAGGGTGAACAAATTGGCGCATTCTGTTTGAGTGAGCCAGAAGCAGGCAGTGATGCCACCTCACAGCGCACCACGGCCATCGATATGGGCGACCACTATTTGCTCAATGGAACTAAGAATTGGATAACCAACGGCAGCAGCGCGAGTGTTTATTTGGTTATTGCACAAACCGATGTAGCCAAAGGCCACAAAGGGATCAATTGCTTGATCGTAGAGCGCGATATGCCAGGATTCATTGTGGGTGCCAAAGAGAATAAGCTTGGAATCCGCGGCAGCGATACGCATA
>JAIYCK010000334.1 GCA_027488055.1 Flavobacteriales bacterium
CCATCGCAGAAGTCAACCAGCAAGATGTCATACCCGTGCGCTCGAACTGCATCGAGAAATTGTGGCATCCGTGCAAGCATATCATAGTCATATCCTGGAGTGTCGATTCCACTCGTCAACTGGCACCACCCAAAGTCACCGTTGCGATCAGGTAAACGATCTTGATTGAAATCGATGCCTTCTACGAAAATGAGTGGTTTATCAAATGCGCCCGTGACCAATGGATACACATTGCCGCAAATTTCGGTGCCTTGGAATACGGTATTCAGCAGCCACGGGAATTGAAGGGTACCATTATTGGGAAAAGGACTTGTGGCATCTGGCTGATCATACAATGACATGCAATTGTTTGACTTGAGCACGAGAGCTCCCATATGCACATCGTCATCGCGAAAGACCTGGGTTTTGATTTCGATATCACTTGCGTTTGAGGTGTAAGTGACTTGAATGTTTTGGTTGAATACCACCTCCCGAAATCCAAGTCCATCGCCAAAGTCCATTTGTATGAGGGTGGGCATCGTGGGATAATTGTGCAAGTAATGATCTGAGTTAAGCCTGAAAGTATGTGTGCCTGCTGCATATTGCTTGATGTCCAGATGTGTAACAAGCACGGAGGATTCAGCAAATGGAGAGGTTTCTTCGCTTTGAAATAATTGCTCGCCAAGCATGAATAAGTGTCCATTGAGCACCGCATTCGTATCAATCTTATTGTATCGTACATCAGCAATGGTGATGGGTATCAAGCCATGCCCTTGTTTCAACAGACGGTTGTTCTGTCTCAATGCAGTAAGTTCAGGAATCAAGGTGTTTGCCGGATGTACCTCAAACCGTTTGAGTAATTTCAACAGCTGGTTTGATCGACTTGAACTTATGGGGTAGTAGTTGTCAATGCCATTGGGTAATATTGCGTCTATTTGCTCGTCCCAAAAGAAATTGGTGGATAGTTGTGTGGTGTCGAGATGAATATACAAGGAGTCGAGTTGTGCCATGGACATACCATGTGCCATTACCGCCATAAGCAGTATGAGAAGTTGTTTCATGTTGTGTAGATTTTGAGAATTAGTTTGGTCCCACCTGTGGCGGTTGTACACAACATTCATTGATTGGAATAACGGACAGTGCGTCTTTTAGACCTGACTACACCGATGGTCGCTCTTCAATTGGAGCGGATGATGGTTTTCAAATGAAGTTAAAGCACTCCTGCGTTTGGAGCGTCGCGAATGGATGGAGGCTGTTTCATAGATTTTGTTTTTTAATCAATATTCAAAAATGTATTCGGTCGTATCGAAGGGAGCAATAGGGCTTAGCTCGGGATATGCATATTCATAATCAGCTATAGCAGTGGAGTACTTTCTTATAGTCAAGGGAAAATTTACATTTCCATGTATGCGCCATTTCACTGTTTGGTTCGAAATATTTGTCCAACCACTACCGAAGTTTCCTGGGAGTGTATCCAATCTCACTTCCAGAATCTCTGGATTCAGCGGCTCCACATCGACTGCTTTTATCTTAAGCCAAGCAGGTGGTTTGAGATATAGTTTGGGCATTCCACCATTCGCTATGTAGTTGTATAAATACACTTCTGCCGATGGGTCACCTTCATAGATGGAATTTAAACCCCATGCTTGTATATAATCGGCGGTGGTGGTGTCGGGAATCGTGAATTCCCCATTTGGCCCTGTGATGATTTCTTGTTGGATATAACTACTTACAGGATTGAACAATCCGTTGGATTCGGTGCGAATGAATCGCACCAATGCGCGGTCAACAGGGGTGTCGGAATTGATGAGCATGACTTTGCCAATCAAAGGTGATTTTTCGGCGGAGTCTTTTTTGCATGCGCTTATGAGTAAAAGGCCAAATAAGGCGCATAGCAAGAGGGGAGTCTTGTGTGACATTTTTTCAAAGGTTTAGTAAGTGATGGATGAACTGAAAGTGAAAACAACTGCATGTTTTCAAAACTTCACGTGAACGTGCTTAGTGGGAATCAGGATTGGAAAGCAATGTCGCTTCCATTGAATGTCTTTTTGTACAGCGTTGTTCGAGACAAATCTAGGGGATAGGATCGGCTTGTCAAGTTGATGTTACACACAGATGATCCACTGAATTAGAGCAATGGGTGATCTTGTGAATTCAAAAATGATTGATTCTATTGATGTTTTAGACGTATCGAACAGCGGACTGCAGAAGCGACTATAAACGATTAGAGATTTTAGTATGCAGCATAGTTGTAGAGTTTATGATTGAAAGTAATGTGTCGTTTCAAAACCAAACACTATGCCAAGATGATGCAATAAGCGGTCCTTCACTTCTTGTTCATCCAAGGCGCTGCCTCTCTCTAAGTGCATGGAGGTAACTGCTTTATCGGTAATGCCACAGGGCACAATGTGTCCGAAATACGATAAGTCGGCATTGACATTGAAGGCAAAACCGTGCATGGTTACCCATCTGCTGCATTTTACACCAAGGGCTGCGATCTTGCGCGGATTGGGGCCATCGGCATCCAACCAAACGCCTGTCAATCCTTCTATACGTGTAGAGTGTATTTGATAATCCGCCAAGGTGCGAATAATAGCTTCTTCGAGATATCGAAGGTATCGATGTATGTCAGTGAAGAAGTGATCCAGATCGAATATCGGATATCCTACAATCTGGCCGGGACCATGATACGTAATATCTCCTCCTCGATTGATCGCGTAATATTTGGCATCCACTGCATGAAGCGCTTCTTCATCCAGCAAAAGGTTTGCAATGTCACCGCTCTTACCCAAGGTATACACATGGGGATGCTCCACAAAGAACAAGTGATTCTGTGTGATCACTTGTTCGTTTGGAGGGGCATTGCGGTTATCTAATTTTTGTTGTACAATCTGACTAAAGATGGCCTCTTGCATATCCCAACAGGATTTGTAGTCCATTTGACCCAAATCCTTGAATTGTACAATTGGTTTAGCCTCTAGAGTCATTGACTATTTATTGAACTTTACTCAATTCATTTTTGAGGAAAATGATAGCGGGAATGGCAACCGCATCTTCATTGCGCAGTTCAGCCAATTCGATGCTCAGCCAGTCGCCAAGGTGATTGAGGTACATGGTCCGCTCTATGCGGCTTTGTCCTTTGCTCCAAACTTCCACCACCGTATCACATTTTTCTTCCATTAGTTTTTTGCAAAGATCCATGCGCAATTGAGATCGTGCATGGTCATCTGCATTTCGAATGATCATAACAGCCACACGATTGTCACCGCCAGTCCATCCAACTAATTCATTGTGATTCATCTCTGGAAATACATGGTGCCAGCACAACATTTTGCTGTTTTCGTTGATTTGTTGTCTCCAACGAATGGCCAAACCTTCATAGGATGCTTCTGAATACATTATCGGAATGCGCGCTACGATTTTTTGAGCAAGCTCCTTGGCTTCGCTGCGAATCGCTGCGATGTGCTCATGTATCAATGCAACGCTCGCTTCTACCTGTGCTTCAAAAGATCGATCAATGATGCCATAATGGGCAAGCATAAAGAACAACTGCACAGAGCTATATCCAAACATGCTCCGGGGAGGATTGCCGCCTGGTATAAAAATACAGTTGAGTTTGTTTGCGGTGGCGTATGCGCCAATTTTTCCTCCGCTTGTGACACAAGCGATTTCTGCGCCTTTTTGCGCAGCTTCATGCATTGCCGCCAAGGTTTCCTCCGTGTCGCCGCTGTAACTGCTAATGATGACCAATGTGTGTTCATTCACGAAAGCAGGTAGCACATAATCATTGTAACACGAAATAGGAAGAGGCGAAACGTCTGCGAGGATTTGAGATACGATTTTACCACCAATGCCACTGCCCCCTAAACCGGAGATGACAATGTGCTGAAAGGAGCGATGGATGGGGTGAAGTTGTGCGGCTCTTCCGATGGCCATGGCCTCTGTTAAATGCGTAGGAAAAGCTTCTACCAATGATTTCATCATGTTTTTTTAATATTTTTTCGTTGTGTCCTATCTTTCATTGAGATGCACAAATGTACTCGGAATATGATGATCTACACAGTCGATTTTTCCATATTTTATGGGGCTAATGCGCACATTGAAGCATCCTGTACCCCAAGTGTATGTTGGTAAGTTGATATCAAGGATAAGCCGCGCAGCCAATTGAATTGTAATTTGGCCCAAATCTTAAGATCATGCTCACCAACAACGATATTCTCAAGAAACTCCGTGTAGCACTTCAATTGAGGGATGAAGATATCATGCGTATATTGGCTCATGCTCAATTCAAGGCGACCAAGCCCGAAGTGAATGCGCTATTTCGAAATGAGGATCATCCCAATTACAAGCCTTGTGGTGATCAACTTCTTCGAAATTTTCTCAATGGGCTCGTAGTGGAATTGCGTGGTCCTATGCCGGACAAGGAGATCCCAAAGGAAAAAGGGAATACACACAAGCTACCACCGAAGGAATTGAAAACGTCTTCAGGAAAAAATCAAGCAGACGGAAAAAGTAAGCATTGAATTTTTTATTTTCGTTCTCATCTTAGTTAACACTTTTAAAATTTATCTACAATGGCTAAATCAAAAGATGCAAAAAAGGAAACCAAGAAGGTTGCCGCTAAAACGGTAAAAGAAAAACGCGCAGAAAAGCGCGATAAGAAACCGAAGTACGACTGAGTTCCAAGTACTCAAATCGTATGCAAAAGAAAATCCCCACTTTTGACGGCGGGGATTTTTTATTTGTTTAGGTAATCCAGTCATCTCCGCTGAGAGTCGTGGATAATTGTGGTTCTTGATCAGTCCTCAAATATAAGCGAACTTCGCTTTCCTTCACCCGATCACTCGAAAAATTGAACGCTTATTCGTAAACTTGTGCAAGTGGGTGGGATATACCACTGTACTGGTTGAGCTCCATTTTAATACTTCCCACCATGATTTTAGCTTTTGCTAGGATGGGTATATGGTTGGCATCATCCGAAATCCAAACACACAAGTCATCTTCTTTTTTGAATATGCGCCCTTTTTGGATGACAGGCGCAAATTTCAGGCAGTTGAATGTACCGATGTCAATTTTGATTTTTTCTTTTCCAAGGTATTTCATTTTCATCGGAAAGATTTCTCCATCCACCAATGTCATTATGGTGAAAATGTCGCCTTTTTTGGCGTTGCTATAGTCCACACAGCGCGCGTAGTAATAACTGCTTAGCATATCTTGTACAAAGTCCGGTGTCATATAGCCATTGCCTTTATCATCCTTGTATGCTCTTTTCTCTGGATGAAAGGTATAGTCTTGATTGATTTTATATCCACCTTCATCGCAGTTTCGAATGAAACGATATGGAAACAAACCTTGTTTATCAATGTAGGTTTCGTAATGATCGCGCACTTTGAAGAACCAATCGAAGGAACCTAAACTTTGTCCCGTACCAACAACGTGGTAGGCGTCACGTCCATCGAATTTGTATCGGCTTTCTTCCACTGTAAGTGTGGCTAAACCCGCATTGACCATGCCATAGTGAATGCGATATTGTACGGATTCGCCTGCCTTGAAGGCTTGGTTGCTCACTTGGCGATACCCGAGATTAGGCAGGTTTTCAACTTTGACCTTGGGTGGTTTGGTGGCTTGAGCAAAGAGCTCACAGACCGCGAATACCATTCCCATTAATATCAATTGCTTTTTCATGTCCTGTTGTTTTTGAATAAACGTATCAGCGCCTATGCA
>JAIYCK010000063.1 GCA_027488055.1 Flavobacteriales bacterium
CTCACGAGGCCACGTAATTGACTTTGTGGTCAAAACACTGAAAATCCAAATCTTACATGAATACTCGATAGCAAGTCAATGGTCCCGGCTGCCACTTAGCTATTAGGCATAAGGAGTCAAATGCCCTACCCATTGCACCCGTAAAAATTCACAATAAAAATGCAATCTTCAGATTCCGTTCTTGACCTGCGATCAGAAAACGTGCTTCTCTGCGTGATAAGAAGATCTTACCAAAGGACCACTTTCCACGTATCTGTAGCCTTTTGTCAACGCGAATTCCCGGTATTCCGCAAATTTTTCAGGCGTAATGAACTTGGCTACGGGCAGGTGTTTTGGAGTTGGTTGCAGATATTGGCCCAACGTGAGCACATCTACCCCCACCCCTGCGAGATCCTCTATGGTTTCGAGGATTTCATCCTCTGTTTCGCCCAATCCGAGCATCACTCCGCTTTTGGTTTTTAGTCCAGCCTGTTTGAGTCGACGAAGGAGTTCTAAGCTGCGGTCGTATTTGGCTTGAATGCGCACTTGTTTGGTCAGTCTTCTGACCGTTTCAAGGTTGTGACTGATAATGTCTGGAGCAGCATCCATCACAATTTGGAGATTCTCCCACTTGCCCATGAAATCAGGAATAAGCGTTTCCATGGTCGTGCCAGGAGAGATGCGGCGCACGGAGCGAATGGTTTCGGCCCAAATATTGGCCCCGCCATCGGGTAAGTCATCGCGGTCTACGGAGGTAATCACCGCATGCTTGACTTGCATGAGTTGAATGGATTTTGCTACACGCAGCGGTTCAAAAGGGTCGGCCGCATCGGGACGACCTGTGGCCACGGCACAGAAGCCGCAAGACCGGGTGCAGATATTGCCCAAGATCATGAAGGTCGCTGTGCCTTCTCCCCAACACTCTCCCATATTGGGACAATTCCCGCTTTCGCAGATGGTGTGGAGCTTGTGTTCATCCACCAACGATCGCACTTTTTTATAATTTTCCCCTGTGGGCAATTTCACCCTCAACCATTTTGGTTTTGGGGTGCGCACGGGAATGGATTCTTCGGTACTCGTATTCACTGACTATTTTTATATATTTTCTTTTTTTCCGAGGAAAAAATTGATGTAGAGTGCAATAAAAACCTGATGATTTTTGGGGTTGGAAATGTCCTTTTCAAGCACTTTGGTGGACATGATGGGAATCGTCTTTAAAAAGGCATCCGCACTCACGCCTGTTTCGATGCCTTTGAGTCCGTCTTTGTAATTACTGAATTCAAAATACAATGAGGACTTGAAATAAATACCGGGATAAAATTTCAATTCACCCAAACCTCTCAGACCCGATGCTCTGCCATAAATATTTTCTGCAAAATGACGGTCGGCATCGAATTTTTCGATCTCAATAAAGTAGTCCTCTGTTTCTGGCGTTTGCCTTACATATACGATTTGCAGGTAGACCGGCTTAGTGAATCCTAAGACCGCACCACTTTGCCAATTGTATCCCAATTGCACCCCTCCCTTTCTGAGCTTTTCGGTCAAAACAACCTTTTGACCCAAGCCAAGTCGCATGGTATAAAAGGTGTTTTGTTTGCCATAAATGTAGGATTTAACCTGAGGGTCTTGATAGATACTGGGCGTTCTGGTTTCTTTCTCGTGTTTTACAAAATTGAGATCGATGTTATAGATCCTAAGGTGTTTGGCGTCCTTGTATTTGAGATAATTGTAAAAAATACCATAGCCATTCAGATTCAGGTTGGCACCGGCCAATTGTTGGCGATCATAAATGATATCTGGCTCACCATCGCCCACATTCTGCGCGCCTGCGCACAGAGAAAGTAAGGAGAAGAAGCAGATACAAAGTATGCGCATGAAAGGAACTATTAGTATATATGCAAAGTTAATCAAAATCCCGCACCAATTTCTTGATCCATATACAGAGACAACGATTCAATGTATGGAATTGTTTAAGCTAGAATTAAAATAAATTATATGGCAAGTCCATGGCTTTGAAATACACCAGTTAGAATATATTCGCCTTATGAATACCACCATGAAAGGCAGATATCAAGGAGACTTGCGATGTGAATATGTCCACTTAGCTAGCGGCGAAAAGATCATAACCGACGCACCCACCGACAACCAAGGCAAAGGCATGGCCTTTTCTCCCACGGACCTTTTGTGCACCTCTCTTGCGGCTTGCCTCACAACGATCATGGGCATCACTGCGCGGAGCAAATCCATTGCATTTGAAGACGTGCACACGGCCATTGAAAAAAGAATGGGAACTGAGCCACGAAGAGTCATTGGGATCACTATCATCGTCTCAATGAGCGGAAAGGGGTTGGATCAGAAATCTCGTCAGATACTTGAACATGCTGCGCTGACCTGTCCAGTTGCTAAAAGTTTGCACCCTGATATTGAGCAGGACATTCGTTTTGAGTACACCGAATAACAAGCGGGACTTCCCACTTCAGATAAAAAACAGAAACAAAAACCAGATTATTGGTTCAGATCTTCTTGTTGCACTCTGTCATATGCTGCGCATGAATGCTGGCGTTTGCCGCATGATCCAACAGAAAGGAGGAGACATCCAAGAATGATAAAGGAGAGGATTGCTCGGGTAGATTTCATGAATTCCTTGTGCTTATTTTAAGATTATAAAAGTAAGCTATAAAATCAAATGTGAGCCACCTCAATGATCGAGTTTTCAACAATCGCGCTCAATCCGTACAGTGCACATTGCCGATGATACCAAGTAACGCGCGGTGGTGTGCGACAATCTTTGAAATGCGGATAAAAAGCAAATAAAACTTTGACGGCATTGGTAACAAGGTATAACTTTGACACCCTGAAATGATACGCACCAAACAACCCGCTGTTCTACTACTTGAAGACGGCACCATTTTCAGAGGTCATAGTTGTGGAGCCACAGGCACAACCACAGGTGAAATCGCTTTTAACACTGCCATGACAGGTTATCAAGAGGTTTTCACAGATCCAAGTTATTACGGTCAAATTATTGTGATGGCCACATCGCACATTGGCAATTATGGCACTCATGCGCAGGAGTTTGAAAGTCATAAATGCCAAGTTTCTGGCGTCATAATCAAAAAATTCAGCGACGTTGCAAGTCGCATTGGAGAAATTGGCACGCTGCAAGATTACCTCATCCGAGACAATGTAGTTGGTATTTGCGACATTGATACCCGCGCTTTGGTGAGGCACATTCGTCAAGCTGGAGCGATGAACTGTTTGATCAGTACAGAAGTAGATCAAATTGAATCACTGCAAGCCAGACTTCGCGAAGTACCCTCGATGGATGGATTGGAATTGAGTTCACGCGTTTGTTGCAAGGAAGCTTATGACTATGGTGATCCACAAGCGACTTATCGGGTGGCTGTGATAGATGTAGGCGTCAAAGAAAGTATTTTGCGTTGTCTTACAGATCGCAATTGCTTTTTACGTGTTTTTCCTATGCATACAACAGCATCAGAAGTGTTGGAATGGCGCCCCGACGGGATCATGTACAGCAATGGCCCCGGCGATCCATCGGTGATGACTGAGACCATAGCGCTTTTCAAAGATCTTATAGCCAGTGGCACTCCGGGATTTGGCATTTGTTTAGGACACCAATTGATAGGGCTTTCGCAAGGTTTAAAAACCGAAAAGATGTTCAACGGACATCGTGGCATCAACCATCCCATTAAAAACTTGGAAACAGGCCGCTGCGAGATCACCAGTCAAAATCATGGCTTCGTGATCAGCAAGTCCAGTGTGACAAACAATGCAGACATCCGAGTAACCCACACCCATTTGAATGATGATACCATCGCAGGTATCCGACTGTTAGATAAGCCTGTATTCAGTGTGCAATATCACCCTGAAGCAAGCGCCGGCCCTCACGATTCACGCTATTTATTCGATGACTTCGTGCAAACAATGCAATTGAAAGGGGCTTAACCCACGTAAAACAAAACATTACAACATGAGTCGTATTGCGAAAATTCACGCCCGTCAAATCCTAGATTCACGGGGAAATCCTACTGTTGAGGTAGAAGTATATTCAGAAAATGGCCATATGGGCCGTGCCGCAGTGCCCAGTGGCGCTAGCACAGGTATCCATGAGGCGGTCGAATTGCGTGATCAGGACCAAGGATCCTATTTGGGCAAAGGCGTGCTCAAAGCAGTGAGCAATGTAAATGGCGTTATCAATGAGGAGTTGACAGGCCAGAGTATTTTTGATCAGCAGCAATTGGACAACAATCTGATGGCGCTGGATGGTACCCCTAACAAGGGAGTACTCGGCGCCAATGCCATCCTTGGCGTGTCCTTGGCCACCGCGCGTTGTGCTGCTGAATCCATGGGTATGCCGTTGTATCGCTACATTGGAGGCATATCAGGTACCACGCTGCCTGTGCCCATGATGAACATCATCAATGGCGGTGCACATGCCGATAACAAAGTGGACATCCAGGAATTCATGATCATGCCCATCGGTGCCGATACCTTCAGCGAAGGTTTGCGCATGGGCACAGAGGTTTTCCATCATTTGAAAACGGTACTTAAGAAGAAAGGTTTTTCAACCAACGTTGGCGACGAAGGTGGATTTGCGCCGAATTTAACAAGCAACGAAGAGGCCTTGCAATATGTGATGCAAGCCATCGAAGCAGCAGGATACAAGCCAGGGGAAGATATTTGCATCGCATTGGACTGCGCAAGCACGGAATTCTATGATGCCGAAAAGAAACTCTACGTTCTAGAGAGCACAGGCGAGTCTTTGAGTGGCAGCGACATGGTTGGCATGTTGAAGACATGGTGTGACAAATATCCCATTGTGAGCATTGAGGATGGCTGCGCAGAAGATGATTGGGCGACTTGGAAACTCTTGACCGATACCTTGGAAAATCGCGTTCAATTGGTTGGTGACGATTTGTTTGTGACCAATGTAGAGCGTTTGGCTCGAGGTATACAAGAAGGTATCGCCAATAGCATTTTGGTGAAAGTTAACCAGATTGGCACATTGAGCGAAACCATCGATGCCGTGCAATTGGCGCACAAATTTGGATACACCAGTGTAATGAGTCATCGCAGCGGGGAGACTGAAGATTCTACCATCGCCGATTTGGCAGTGGCTTTGAATTGCGGTCAAATAAAAACAGGAAGTGCATCACGCAGTGATCGTATTGCAAAATACAATCAATTGCTCCGTATCGAAGAGCAATTGGGCGCTGCAGGTTCTTATCCAGGCAAGTCCTTCCCCTTTTATCCAGGAGAATAACACGCATTTGAAACCTTTTGACGCAGCGATGCGTTGAAGGTATGCACACCACAAATAAGAAACACGGTCTAAAAGAGTAGAGAACTTAGTGACCGTGTTTTTTTATGCTTTCAACTTTCTAGTGCATCAAGATTCACTACTTCAACTTATTTAGATCAGTAATGTTGAACGACGATTCGAACCGTGCTCCATCTTCCTTTCGAACTGGCATGCACAAAATAGACCCCATTTGGGAATGCTGTCACATCCATTTCGATTGACCCCTGTAACGATGTGTCCTTCCAATGTCCCATAGCGCGGCCCATGGCATCATATATCGCACATTGGTCCACCTCTCCGATGATCCGCAGCAATTCATCCGCCGGATTTGGAGCAACTACCCATTCGTTTGAAGATAGGCAATTCAAGGCGCCCGTGTAAACCACCTCGCGACTGCCATTGGTGTTGATGAGCACGATTTGAAAGTAACTGGGGCTGTTTGCATTGCATGTGCCTCGAGAGCTGTAATCTTGCACTTGCAGAGAATTGCCCTTGGCCTCTAACCTTTGACAAAATTGCCATTGAGCAAAATCGCTGCCTACGTAGATCTCGAAGTAATCGGTATTGCTTTCAGTGATGGTTTGCCAATTGATACTCCAATCTCCATTTTGGCAATCAGATGATACTTCACCCAATACAATTGGTAAAATCAGATTTCCAAACTTGACAACAAAAGGATCATCATTGATGCCCGGCGCGTGGTTTGGTTGGCTGGTTCCTGCAGTTGTTATTCCAGAGGTACTTGTGGTATGTCCCGCAATATGCATTTCCAGCGCCAAATTGATCACAACCGCATTCACCACCTCAGATCCAGCACCCCCATAATAGGAAGCCCAATTGCGGAGACCTGCTTTGGTAAATTGGACGATGATGCCATCCAGGCCTCCAGCTGAAGATGTTTGATAACCATCCAGCGTGGCGAGTCCATTGAGGGTATTGCTTTGGCCTACAAGATAAATATTGTTGGTCGTATCGATCGCTATACCACCCGTCCCTTCGGTATTCGTCCCTCCATAATAGGTGCTCCATAACCGTGCTCCATTTGGATCCAACTGCACCACAAATGCATCTGACGATCCGCCTCCATACGTTGTTTGATGAGCAAGTGCTGTTGCTATTCCCGCGGCGCTGGCGGTTTCGCCCACTCCAACAGCATTGCCGTCGTACGCAAATCGAACGCCTTTCATCACATCCGTCGCTGCACCGCCCATATAGGTTGACCATGCTCTGGCACCAGCGATGGAAAACTTGGCTACAAAAGCATCTGTGCCACCGCCGTTGGCCGTTTGATGAGCACCTGCAGAGGCGATCCCAGTGGTGCTCGCTGTCGAGCCTCCGACAAGCAAAAACCCATCTGAGCGCATATGCACGGACAAGGCAATGTCTTCGCCTGTTCCACCCATATAGGTAGCCCATTGCTGCACACCTGCCGGATTAAATTGCGCTAGATAAGCGTCTCCAGCGCCCGCATGAGTTGTTTGATGCGCTCCAGTAGTAGCCTGGCCTGTGCTCTTGGTGTGCCCGCACACGGCTATCAAATTCGCAGTCGCATCGAAAGAGACTGCTCTCATATAATCCTCCGCTGTGCCGCCAATGTAAGTTCCCCAAATCAGTGCTCCAGCCCCTGAAAATTTGGTCAAAAATCCATCGGTACTTCCCGCAATGTTTGGTCTAAAGGCACCAGCAGTCGCTATACCGCTTCCTGAGTCGGTGCTTCCACAGATATATACATCACCGGTATTGGAAGCCACAACAGCCCTCGCTGTTTCACCTCCACCTCCACCATAATAGGTACACCATTGGATGATACCAGCATTATTGAACTTGAGTAGAAATGCATCGTTTGAAACCCCTGCCATGACCACTTGATAGGCGCCAGCAGTTGTGAAAGTCAAACTGCCTGTACCTACACCGCACAAAAAAACATTTCCCGCATTGTCCTCGGCAAGCCCATAGACAAACTCCAAGGCCGATCCACCCCAGTAGCTGCCCCACAGACGATTGGGCACAGGATCAATGGTGAGATCCTTGGAAACTTGGTCAGAATTGACTGGATCTCTAAACTGAAATCCAAACATTGTTGCGGTCTTTTGACGAAATTCTATTAGCACTTCATCACCGCTACCTTGCCAGTAGCTCAGTGGAATCGACTCCACCATATCCCCATTACGCGTTTGGATATGAATTCCATCGCGCTGCAACACTGCAGAAGCGCCGACTATTTGAAAACCGATGTCCCGCAATTGTGCTCCGGGATGCACTAAAAAATTGTATTTGAATTCGCCATTCTGAGCAATCAATTCGAGGTCTATATGCGGATACACTTCATGCGCAGTTAACTTACCAAAGTGAGACAATTGCCACGTAATCGCGGGGTTTAAAGGGTCAGTGATGTTGACCCTGCCTAATTTTGGATCGGAAGGCATCCATTGCAGAGGTTTGGTAATTGCATCGAACTTAAACTCTACACGATGATAGTGAATGCTATCATCTAGTTGCTCATAGATAAGATACTCAAAACCCTCGGTGGTGACTTGCACATTGAGGCCATCGGAAGTCCATAAGAACTCGACATGGGGATTGGGATTGTTGAGTTGATCGCGGAGTTGTCCTTTATTGGGCATAAACCCCCTATCGAATTCCGATGATTTTGCAAAAACGGAAGTGCCAAACAAGCACAAGGCAATGCACAGATGTAACCATGCAAACCACTTGTACAAAAAATTTGATTTTCCTATCATCCTCACACTTTAACCCCACATTATTTGCATAAAGCACCGTTCCAAGAGGAATCCGAGTGTTATACAATCATCTGTTCACTCTAGTGGAATGCCATCCACATAAACTATCTCAACTAACAATCCAACCTTGGCAATGTTTGAATGCACTTTCCAACGTCCATGCAGACAGTTCGGTGTGCGAAACATACCCAACAAAGTTAGTTCATTCATCGCTGTGGTTATGTGAATATGAACATCTTAAATGTGAACCAATTGCTAAATAAACAAAACGCCAGCAAAGTCTTAAATAGTCGGGCAATGGCTTTCGCATCTCACAGCATCCGCATGTCCCGCGGTCGTCTCTTCATGAAGCAATGGATCACTGGGAATAGCTGATTGAGCAACTTATTCGGCGATGCGTTCGTCCAATAAGAAATTCGACATCTCGGGGTTAATCTCAAAAAAATGAATTACATTCGAACCATGCGCTTGCTCCTCGTAATGCTACTATTCATCAGCCCCTTCGCTGCGTTGGCACAGCAGTCATTGTTGTTGGTTGAGAATAAGGGACAGTGGCCTGCGCATGTGATTGGGGCCGCTAACATCGGCAACCACCAAGTATTCCTTGAGCAGGATGGGCTTACATTCCACATGCGTGATATGCATATCGTGCAAGACGCGCACAACAATGGCAAGGCAATGGATGATGCTATTCCTCGGACAAAAGGCCATGTCTATCAAGTTAAATTTAATGGTAGTACAATGCCCTCAAGGATTGACAAGTCATATCCCTCGGCGAGTGTATACAACTATTTTTTGAGTCCTGACTCCAGTCAATGGGCCTCCCAATGCAGGGCATTTGGCGAGCTTTATTTACGAGAAATTTATCCCCACATTGATTTCAAATTATATTCCCAAGATGGACTTTTGAAATACGATTTTATTGTGCATCCATCTGGTCGGATGAATGATATTTCGTTAGCTTATAATGGTATGACTGACATCTCACACCGCTATGGTCGTCTTGAAATAGCCCTTTCCACGGGGTATTCCTATGAGCAAGCGCCGATCGTTTGGCAGATCATCGATGGACAAAAAAAATACGTCCCCTGCGAATATGCATTAAGTAAGAAAAAAGTACATTTTGACTTTCCCCAAGGATATGATGAGCGTTACGACTTGATCATCGATCCACAAATCATTTTCTCGAGTTACAGCGGAAGCGGCAATGACAACTTTGGTTATTCATCGACATATTATTAAGATGGAAACCTGTATAGCGGCAGCAGTGCATTCGGACAAGACTACCCTACCA
>JAIYCK010000211.1 GCA_027488055.1 Flavobacteriales bacterium
ATCGATAGCGCCAATGTCGAGATTTCACCGGTGCTCGAACTCACGATTGCACCCACATTGGTGATCCCAACTTGTTTTGGCGACTCCGATGGCTCAATCCAAGTGTCTGTCAGCGGAGGAATTGCAGCTTACACCTATCAATGGAATGATCCAAACCTACAAACCACCTCGCTCGCATCTGGCTTAACAGCTGGCACGTACACCATAGCTGTAGAGGATGCAAATGGATGTGAAGGTGTATCCCAAATAACCCTGTCGCAGCCCGCCATACTTGGATTTACCGGACAGCTGAACGATCCATCGTGCAACAATTTCACCAACGGATCAATTCTGGTCGAGCCCCAAGGTGGAACAGCCCCATATAGCATTGATTGGACCGGAAATTACAGCGGTTTCTTAATTGAAAATCTAGAGGCAGGCTTCTATCCATTTGCATTGACAGACAACAATGGCTGTTCCACCAACGACTCCATTGAACTTATCGAACCTACTGCACTCGTTGGAAACGTAACCACCGATGAAGCACTTTGCAATGAAACACCAACGGGTGCAGCACAAGCCTCCGTCACTGGTGGTGTGAGTCCTTATAATTATGTTTGGTCTCAAAACAATACAAATGATTCCGTCAATAATGCTCTCAGCGCCGGTCCTCAATCTGTAAATATTACTGACCAAAATGGCTGCACACTCGAATTGAACTTCAATGTGGGTGAACCAACAGCATTGAGTGTGGATATCCTCTCTGAAGCTGCATCATGCGATCAAACAGACGGCAGTGCACTGGCAAATACAGCAGGAGGCACGGCTCCGTATACGTACTTCTGGAATATCAATCCATCGAACACCAACAGTTTTGGCAACCTTGGAGCGGGAAATTATGCTATGGTGTTGGAAGATGCCAATGGCTGCCAAGTAGCCGTGAACTATACCGTCGGTGAAATTCCAGTTGACGCAAATTTCACGACCAACACTACGGAAGGAATTACACCACTTGAAGTTGAATTCATCAATACAAGCACTGGTGCCAATAGCTACACCTGGGATTTTGGCGATGGCTCCCCTTTGGTTGTGACCACTAGCAATGCTCCAGTCTATCATACCTACACCGAAGAGGGCTTTTTTAATGCGATTCTTTACGCCAGCTATGATGGGTCGTGCGAGAGCATCGACTCGTTGGACATTCTTGGATATGAAATATCAGAAATCACCAAAATACCCAATGTGATTTCACCCAACGCAGATGGTGAAAATGACACATTCCGGGTATTGAGCCTCAATATAAAAACCTTGGAGGCGACCATCTTTGATCGTTGGGGTAAAGAGGTTGGTGTGCTTCAAAGCCCTGAAGACGAATGGAGCCCAGGCGAACAAGCTGATGGAGTCTTCTTTTACGTATTGAATGCCACGGGTTATGACAAAGTAAGCTACCAGCTTGAAGGCACCATTACAGTGGTTCGATAAATGCGCTGATGCACCCCGTTTGGTATGTATAGCACTCTTCGTGTGGCCATTCATGCTATAAGTCACTTGCCTGAATTACCAAAAGCCTTGCTTGGGTAAGGCCTATTCTGTGAAAATACATTACCTTTGCACCGCTCGTTTCAATGCACAAATGGGCACTTTTATTAATTCAAACAATCACATAACATGTCATCATCCTCTTTGGTACAAGACACTTACAGCAATGAACTGAAGGTCTACGTGAATCAAGAAAAAGCTGCACTCGACTTATTAAACAGTGTGGGTAAACTATTATTCGACAAAAGCATCGAATTGGTTTTGTTCCGCAATCATTTGGTGGATATCAATGCCACAGAAGTCATCCGTTTGCACAAATATGCTGGCGAAGTAGTCGGCAAACCAATCAGCATTTTTGACACCGCTGATCTTGCACGTGAACTTATCTCTATGGAATTGGCACCCGCCAAAATAGACATCGGTAAGTTGGCTAGTGAATGGCTTGCTGAACGTGATCACTATAAGAATCAATCTGAATTCCTAGGTGAAAAACTTAAGAATTTCATGAGTGACGGAGGTTCTGATATCGAACCACGCGACGTGGTTTTGTTCGGCTTTGGTCGCATCGGACGTCTTGCTGCGCGCGAACTCGTAAAGCAAGCGGGTAAAGGCCAACAATTGCGTTTGAGAGCGATTGTAGCTCGTGAAGACGATGATCTTTCGATCAAAAAACGTGCAGCCTTGTTCGAAAACGATAGCGTGCATGGTCGTTTCAAAGGAACTGTGGACATCGACTATGAAAACAAATGTCTTTTGGTCAATGGTCAGCGCATTCATATCATTGGCGCCAAGGATCCAAGTGCCATTGACTATACACAATATGGAATACAAAATGCCTTGTTGATCGACAACACAGGTGTATATAAAGACCGCGATGCGTTGGGTATTCATCTCAAAGCTACCGGCATTAGCAAGGTAATCTTGACAGCGCCTGGCAAAGAAGTGCCTAACATCGTATATGGTATCAATCACCGTGATTTGGATATTGAGAACGAAACCATATTCTCAGCAGCCAGCTGTACCACCAATGCCATATGCCCCATCCTAAAGAGCATCCATGACGCATTGGGCATTGACAAAGGCCATATCGAGACTGTTCATGCCTATACGAACGATCAGAACCTTTTGGACAACATGCACAAGAAAAGTCGCCGTGGTCGCAGCGCTGCTGTCAACATGGTGATCACAGAGACAGGAGCAGGCAAAGCGGTGACCAAAGTAATACCCGACTTGAAAGATAAATTGACGGCAAACGCAGTACGTGTCCCCACACCCAATGGCAGCTTGGCGATTATCCATGCTTACGTAAACGCTCAAACATCAGTAGAAGAGGTAAACGCCATCGTGCGCAAAAATGCCTTGAACGGTGATCTCGTAAATCAAATTTACTACAGCGTAAGTGAAGAGTTGGTGAGCAGTGACATCGTAGGCAACGACTGTTGCAGTGTGTTTGACTCACAAGCCACTATCGTATCCAATGACGGCAAAGGCATTGTGCTCTATGTATGGTATGACAATGAGTTTGGATATACCAAACAAGTCATTCGTTTGGCCAAATACGTAGCCAAAGTGCGCCGCAATATTTATTATTAATACCATGAGCAGTCATTCGATTGCCCATCCAATTATTTCAAAACTGCGTCTTTAGGACGCAGTTTTTTTTTGTTTGGATTTCGCGAGTGGGGCGATCGGTAAAAAAAGGCCTACAATCAAGATATTATTCTGACACATGGATTGTCAATTCAAATGCCACACGTTATCTTTGAGAGATCTTAATTAATTCATTTAGACTATGAAATCAACCCTGTTTTTACTTATTATTATTGCTATTCCCCTGCTACTTACATCATTTGTAATCGTGCAGCAAGGAACCATTGCTGTGGTCACCATTTTTGGTAAGTACCGCCGCAACATGACCCCCGGACTAAATCTCCGTATTCCCCTTATTGAGCGTGTCTTCAAGCGTATCTCCATTCAAAATCGTTCCGTAGAAATGGAGTTCCAAGCAGTCACAAGTGATCAGGCCAATGTGTATTTCAAGAGCATGTTGTTGTTCTCAGTGATTGATGAACAAGAGGAAACCATCAAAAAGGTCGCCTTTAAATTCATTGATGAGCGAAATTTGATGCAAGCACTCATTCGCACCATTGAAGGATCGATTCGCTCATTTGTGGCTACCAAAAAACAAGCAGAAGTGCTTTCATTGCGTCGCGAAATAGTAGAGCATGTCAAAGACCAAATCGACTCTGCCTTGGAAGAGTGGGGCTATCACTTGACCGATTTGCAAATCAATGACATCACCTTCGATGAGGCCATTTTGAAGTCCATGGCGCAAGTAGTGGCTTCAAACAACTTAAAAGCGGCCGCAGAAAACGAAGGTCAAGCGCTCCTTATCACCAAAACAAAGGCTGCTGAGGCAGAAGGAAATGCCATCAAAATCGCAGCGAATGCAGAGCGCGAAGCAGCTCAAATGCGTGGACAAGGCGTGGCACTTTTCCGCGAGGAGGTGGCCAAGGGTATGCAAAATGCAGCCCGCGAATTGCAACAAGCCAATCTCGATACTTCAGTAATTATGTTCAGCATGTGGACTGAGGCCATTAAGAATTTTGCAGAATATGGCAAAGGCAACGTCATCTTCTTGGATGGATCAGCCGAAGGAATGGACAAAACCATGAAGCAAATGATGGCCATGAACAAACTCATGGACGATAAAAAATAAGTCATTTTAGATGGCAATAAAAAAAGGGCGACCCGAAGGGCGCCCTTTGTTTTTTTTAGCTCATGCCTCGGCAGTTTATCAATCTGCCAATCACGCTATTTGCCTTTGGTGATCTTTTTGGAGTAGGACTTTTGGCCTTGAACAATCTGCAAAAAATAGGTTCCAGAAGGTTGTTCCGAAATATCTATTTGATTGGAATACGTCCCTGAGAATTCATTGAGTTCTTCCATGTACACAATTTGTCCATTCACGTCATACACATGAATATACACAGGAGCTTGATCCGCGGTCGCAAAACTCAAGTTGAGCAAACCATCGTTTGGATTTGGAAAAAACGAAATCTGATCGATGAATAAATCGTTGCTTGGTTTCAATTTCGGATTGGCGTTTGCATTCACCGATGATAGATCATCGCTTGAAATCTCTGCGATGCGAATGGTGATACTCACGTTGTCACTCGGTTGACGCAAGCGCTCTAATTCATCTATGATCTCAGCGCGCTCTCCATCCAATTCCAACTGACGCATATCCAATTGTTTCAACATTTCCTCCATGTGGTTTTCCAAATCCTCCTGGTCCATGTCGAATTCAAAGTCATAATTGTACAAACCGTTTTCATCTTGACCTTTGAAATCATGGAAAATACGGAAATCGTTCATTTGACTGATGGTCTTTTTACCGAGCTTGCCCTGCACTTGCATGCGACGACCGTTGCGTTGTATGTCCAACACAATAACTTGCTCGGGTTGCTTTTGTGCCACACATGCTGCCAATGCATCGAAATCATCGATCGTTGAGTCATCGATCTGAAGGATGATGTCACCCGATTGCAATCCGATTTTCTCTGCGGCCGTGCCCGCTTCCACGTCAACTGCTACACCCGCTTCCACTTCGATGCCGTTGGGAGAGACCCCCAAATATGCGCGCTCCTCCATCTGCATGCCCTCCTCGTTCCAGCTAAAGGGGTGACAAATGCGCATGCTATCATTGGGACAAATACAGTTGGGAGTGCTGGGACAAAAGAGTGTAATGGAATCACCATCGAAATGAATACTATAATCCTCCATTAGACTACCCGCGCCAGGACTCACAAAAGGAAATGGTGCAATGCGCATCAAACCCTCTTGAGGAGGCCTTGAAAAGAGGTTGTTTTCGGGTGATTTTTCACCCAATTTAACTTTAAGTGTTTTCGTTTTATCTGCGCGCTGGTATTTGATTGCCAACTTATCCCCCGGCTGTTTGGACTGCACGATGCGAATGACATCCGCTGATGATGCTACTTTTTCATTGTCCAATTCCAAAATCCGATCACCAGTCATGAGGCCATCTTGTTCCGCCACACTGCCTTCCACTACATCTGAAATCCAAACACCTTCCATTTCATTTTCTTCGCCCATTTCATCCCTCAGCATCACACCAAGGAATGGTTGAGGAGCCATTGAAGGAGGCATAGCGGGTCCTGGACTAAAGGTCCCATTCATTTCAGGGGCGTCGGGCGCAAAAAACAAATTCAAATTTTCCCGTCCCCCATCTGGACTTGTTTTGTCTATTTTGATTTCAAATTCTTGTCCCGGTTTGAGTTGACCAATCGCATCAACTAAGCCAAGCTCGCGCAAAATGGCATCGATGTCTTCGCCGCCGATCAATTGAATCTCACGGGTTTCCTCCTGCACTTGACCATTGATGTTTTTTTTGATATAAACCTTGGCCTTGCCTTGGGCCCATGTCGAAGATGTGCTCCATGCGAAGAGGATACAGCAGCAAAGGGCAAAAGATACATGCTTGATCATGATGTTCTATTTAAAGTTGAGTACGAAAATAACGCTAAGACTCAGATCTCACTTGTTAAGGGATGACAAAAGGTGTTAAAGACACCTCTAAAATACATGGCGCTCATATGTGCGCAGAAGCTTAGCTTGTTAGAAACCTGTGAATAACGCACATTTCAATTCCCAAACCCTTGCCCCATCTTTGCGATATGGCAGAGAATTTCATCGTTTCGGCGCGCAAATACCGCCCAGACACATGGGAAAGTGTGATAGGACAAAAACACATCACCACCACCTTGCAAAGCGCGATTGCCAACCAGCAGGTGGCTCAAGCGTATTTGTTTACAGGTCCTCGTGGGGTGGGTAAAACCACCTGTGCGCGCATTTTTGCCAAGGCTGTCAATGGACAATTGAGCAAAGAAATGGATGAACTGCAGTTCAATATTTTTGAACTGGATGCAGCCAGCAACAACAGCGTAGATGATATCCGCAATATTGTCGACACCGTGCGCATACCGCCGCAAATTGGACAATACAAAGTCTATATCATCGACGAGGTTCACATGCTTTCGTCCAATGCATTCAATGCCTTCCTCAAGACACTCGAAGAACCGCCAGCGCACGCTATTTTCATTCTTGCTACTACGGAAAAACACAAGATCCTTCCAACGATCCTGAGCCGCTGTCAAATTTTTGATTTCAATCGGATCAAGGTCAAGGATATATCCGAGCATTTGCAACACATCGCGGAGAAGGAACAAATTGTGGGATCCAATGAGGTGTTTCATGTCATTGCGGAAAAAGCAGACGGCGCCATGCGCGATGCCTTGTCCATCTTCGACCAAGTGGTTGCCTTTTGTGGCCGCGAATTGAGCTACAGCGCAGTCATCGAAAACCTGAATGTGCTGGACTATGACTATTACTTCAAGCTGACAGATCAATTGATCGCAGAGGACATACCGGGATGCCTTCATTTATTCAATGAGATCCTCAATAAAGGATTTGATGGGCATCATTTTATTTCAGGACTAGCGACGCATATGCGCAACCTGCTTGTATCGCGCGATGCTGAAACCATCCAATTGCTTGAAGTAGCTGATTCGGTCGCCATCAAATACAAAGAGCAAGCTGCCAAATCGGATCTGCGCATGCTCATCAAAGCGATGGATATCATCAACGATTGTGACATCCATTATCGCATGAGCAAACATCAGCGCTTATTGGTCGAATTGACATTGATGAAAATCGCAAGCATTCCTTACAATGAAAGGGAAGGCGAAAAAAAAAAATTCCGACTGAAGCCATTTCGTAGTCAGGCAGCACAACCCAGTCCGCGTGTCAGTCCCAATGCTGTGACCCAAAATCCAGCTCCATCAGCCCCTGTGCCGTTGGCTGCAAAAGTGGAAGAGTCTGCACAAGTAACGCTGACTACTTCCAAGTTGGGCAATCAAGATATGCTCAAGAAGGCAGGGCTCTTCCGATCCGTGCATGCCGAAAGTGCAAGTCCGAAAAAAACGGAGGGGCCAACCACCAATGAGGAAGTCATCGAAACGGCCAGTAGAACCTATACATTGACCGAAATAAAAACGGCGTGGGATCAATTTACAAGCGAAAAACTTGGCCACAACATGCAAATACAAACAGCATTCAAAGTAGCTGAATTGACACTGCCTGCCAACGACCTCTTGCGTGTAGGACTGCCCAGTGAGACGCAATCGATGTACTTCAATGATGCACGTGGAGATTTAGGTGATTTTTTTCGATCTCAGCATGACATTCGGGGCATCAAATTTGAAATTCACATCCTCAAGCCGAACGAAATCAAATCTACCTTCAAGACAGAGAAACAAAATTTCGATGATCTTGTAGCAAAAAACCCTTCGATCGACCTCATGCGTCAAAAGTTGGGTTTGCAAATTGACTTCTGATGGAACAATCTTTCTTTGCGCTTCGAAAACACTGGATGGTGGCCCTATGTGCCACGGCCTTATCGGCTGGTGCGGTGGCCCTGAAACCTCAGGCCACATCGTCCTCTACCCTGCTCATTCAAATTGGAGTTTTGATCCTATTTATACAATTCGTTTGGTCGGGTGCTTTTGGCAT
>JAIYCK010000158.1 GCA_027488055.1 Flavobacteriales bacterium
ACCACCAAACCAATGATACAAGCAGCAGCCAAACCCATGCGCAACGCTGGTTGTTTGTACCAAGGTGCGCCAGCTGTCAAAAAAACACTGTTGAGCCAAATCAGTTTTCCGCCCTTCTCTTCTGTTGAAAATTTTCGCATCAGATTCTGTTTGATGGATGCATCGGGTTCCTCCCATTCTGAAGGCTCATCGTGCAATTCCATCAGCACCTGACGCATGCGATCATAGTCCTCCTGCGATTGGATCCATTCTGCCAGCGCATCGCGCTCTTCTGCATGCAATTCATGGTATTGCTTGTGAATGATCAACCACTCTGGATCGCCTTGCTGATATGTTTGAATTCGTTTCATTTTACTTAGTTATTTGTCATCACTCCCATCAACCAACTGCAGGCCCACACCAATATGCCTTCGTAGGCCTTCAATTTGACACTCAAATCTTTGAGGATATAAAAAATGCGCGATTTTACCGTGCCCTCGTTGCACTGCATCACCTCCGCGATCTCTGGTATAGTCAATTCCTGATCGAATCGCAATTCAAAAGTGGTTCTTTTCACTTCGTCCAACTCATCCAAGGCATCCTTGAGTTTTTGCATGAACTCCGAGCGATCCATGCCTTTGCCTCCCAAGGGCAGCTCGGTGAAAGAGTCACCCGACTTAATATCCTTGTGCACACGCGATCGCACTTCGTGCTTTGCGTATTCGTTTTTGCACATGTTAAAAGCGATGGTATAGAGCCACGTTGCGAAATTCTTGGTGGGATCAAACAAGTCTGGCTTGTCGGCCACTTTGGCAAAAAGATCCTGCGTAAAGTCCTTGGCTTTTTCGCGGTCCTTCCACAACATGCGCAAAAAGTAATTGTACAATCTTTTGGCATATCGATCATACAACGCCTCAAACGCCTGCCCATTCCTCTCCCTCACCAGGCGCATCAAGTCCTCGTCGCTGTGCTTCGCGTATGTGAGCTGCAAGCTTTTGTTCATGCTTAGCGTTGAGTGTAAGGAGGAATGGCAATGGCCTTTTTTCGGGCAATAAACTGTTTGATTTCCGCGGCTTTGATCTGATCACCCTTTTGCTCGTAGTAGCCCAGTAATAAGTTCGCTGGCACAATATAATTGCGCGTAATGGCCTCGTTGGACTCCCAGTAATTTTTCTGAAACAAGGACTCCCAATGGTAGACGAGCGAAAGCACATTATTGATGGCTTGCGCACTATACTTCAAGGCCAGCCCCGTGCAGTACAACTGCGAGGTATAATCCTGCATCAATGATTTGGGCACGGTGAGCGAGGTATACACTGCCTGCGTTTTAGCCAAGTTCATCAATCCAGCGAATGTCCCCGAACGATCATTCGTGCGGATCACTCCCGGTTTGATCTTGAGTTTGGCGTCCAACAGATGCTTGTAGCGATTGCTGCCAAGCCAATCCAAGCAAACAATGATTACGTCGGTTCTGAAACCTTCGCTTTGCAGCATATACAGCGGACTTGTGTCCACATTGCCATTGGTAATGAGTATCCCGTTTTGTTCAACACTGTTGAGCACATTGCGGTTGTATTCGATTTCGGCCCATGAAAAAAGGCGCGCTTCATTTATTTTTTGCACCCATTTTTTCAGCGATGCGTCATCCTCTGTAAGAACCGCATCACACAACATATCATCCCACAAATCAGTTGCACCAGGGCGCAATTGCAGAGCAGCCTTCAAATATTGAAATGACTCATCACTGCGGTTTCCATTTACATAATTGCTATAGTTGAAAGCAAAACCAGTAGGCACTGCATTGGCCATGTGTCCAATGATCTCGTCCAATATTTGCTGATTTTTTTTATTGGGAATAGCTCCATCCGCTAATAGAAAGTTGGCTCTTTTGGCCTTATAGTATTGCAGCCAAGCCTCTTCGTTGAGTCGATTGGCTTCGGTTTGAGCCTTCCAATAATCGGCCGCTTGATTATACTCCAGACGTGTATGACTTTCCCATTCCAAACTTGCAGGCATGGGAGCTGCTTGCGGCGCGCGTTCCGAGCTGGGCGATTGTGCCCATGCACCTGTGCACCCAGCAGCTATAATTGCTAATTGAAACAACCAAATTCTCATGTCCGTGCTAATTTAGTCCTTTGGTACATGTAGTTCCTTCTTTCGTTCATTCAAACCCACAAAAATGTGCTAAAGTTTGACTTTGACGCCATATTGAATGGAGCCTATCTGAATGGTCAATAGATAAATTCCCGCTTTTACCTGCCCCACATTCAGGCGATGAACGGGACCAGATTGATCACTCACGGCCACCAATTGTCCATTCAATTGACTCATGTGTACCTTCTGAATAGGTAATTCGGAAAGAGCGACAACCTCCAACCCTTGGGCTGTTTGTATCACTTTGAAGGGCGATTCCTCATGGCTCAGCAAGGCTGGTACCGAGGGCAGCGCATCCGCGATGGCACGGCGTGTATACCAAATATCCAATGATCCATCTGTAGTAGATCCCCAAACAGCATGCAGGGTGTCATTTTCAAAAGCGATTGACATAAAATCATTCCCATTTTGATCGAGTACCTCGTTGTG
>JAIYCK010000291.1 GCA_027488055.1 Flavobacteriales bacterium
AAAAGCGAGGCTTTGAAAAGGACAGCGACGGCAACACGGCTTGGAAATCTGCAACTTCAAGCTCTTTTGATCCAAACAAAAAGAGCAAAAAGCAACGCCCTCGTAGCGAAGATGTCACTATCGAACTTTCATTTACCCTTGAAGAAATATACTTGGGGAAAAAAATACACACGCACACAATAGGACCAGGGAAAACCATATCGTTTAAAATTGAGCCGTCGTTTAAAAGTGGAACAACAATTACTTTCGAAGGACAGAGTCCTAAAAACAAGCCAGATTACGAGGAAGGAGATTTGATCTTTGTTATTTTCATCAAGAGCAACAATCGGTTCATCAAGGACGACAAAGACCTTCATCATGTCATCGACGTCACTCTCTATCAAGCTTGTGCTAAAAAACCAATCTTTGCAACAACTCTGGACAATAGACAAGTTCTCGTCATATCCGACGAGATCATCACGAATACGACGCGTAGAAGAATACCGGGTGAAGGGATTCCCAAGGGAGAGGGATTCTTGGATGTTAGTTTTAACATTTTGTGGCCAGAGGATGTCGACGAAACGACTTTGGCTTGTTTGAAAAAGCTTTCTTACAAGTAATAAAATTTTATTTCTTTTTTTTTTAAAAAAAATGTTTTTTTTCGCTTGTGGAATAAAAAGAAAGACAGAAAATAGCAAAATGGCGGGAATAAAAGAGAGAAAGATAACGATATCATTAAATTTGAACGTATCTGCGTAGGTCTGCCAAGAAGTCGATGTACATATACAAGGAAGGCAGGACTGCAGGATAGATGCTCAATTCGTTGTCCTTGTTCATCACAGAAGCAGGTTCGATTGTCACTGCAGTGAATTCGGTGACAGTATAATTTCCGGTATGTTTTTCGACTTGGTTGAAAGTTTTTGTGATTTCTTCTAATTTCCGATATTTGATCGTATTGAAAGCAAGAGAGCCAGTAGTGACAAACTTGGCGGTGTTGTTGCCAGAAAAGACGAGATGACCTTTTTGAAAAATGATCGAGACAATATCCTTTCTCTGCATCATGTTGACAAACAAAAAAAAGCGTAGACCATTCTCCGGGAGTGTCGAAGGATTCTCATACATTCGCGGTAGCACTGTTTGATTTTGCATTTGAAGCCGAGTGTCTTGACATCCGGCCTTGTAAGTATACACTCCCTGAAAATACAATTCAGCTTGCTTCCATTCATCGGGTAACTCTGCATCATAAATAGCAAGCGTTGATATCATTATCACAGCGAACCCTTCGGAAGAGATTGTCTTGGGAGCGCTAGGACCTCGTGCAAACACGTTGATTCTTCCGGCATTCACGCTCAAATTGTCAATCTTCACCATTGTATTAGTCAAACAAGTAACTGACGTATACCATTTGAAATTCGCTGGAGAACCCTTGGGAATCGGGGGAAATTCGATGCTTTTTGTCGAAGAATCCTTGAACTCGCCAATCACAAAGATTTGCGAAGACGTCGAATAAGCATGGGTTTTCTTGGGTTGTTGTTGATGTAAGAATTTGATGTAAGCCCATGAAACGGCTTCGACATATCTAAAAAACTCTGTCTGATAAAGCGATGGGTAGAGAAGCGGACCGGCTCCGGATTCCAGTTTGAGCGGCAACTCTGTCATGCGCCATACGCTGGTTTTTTCATAGGCTGGAAGCCCTAGCATGGTTTCTCGATCCAGCTCGACAATGTTACGCAGCATGTGATCGACAGTGAAATTAAGCATGTCAGGTTGAATGTTGATGTTTGAGTGAACAACACTGGACGACGAAGAAGAATCTTGATTGATCGGTATTGCTTTTGCAAGCTTGTATATCTGAGCATCAGACAAAAGATGTAGATATTGACAATCATGCATGATCTTTTTGACGAGTCGGATGTTTTCTGGCATGGATGATCCGGATTTCATATCTGGATCAAAATAAAATCTTTTGACGATTTGTTCCAACGCTGTCGATGTAAACTCTGCAAACGCCTTTTCAAAAAGCGCGTCTGGTTTTTTTGTCATCAAGCGATGGACGTAATCGTCCACATTCAGCTTTTCAAAGTCCTTCTGTGTCAACTTCAAAATCATCGTTGCCCAATAAATCAACTTTTGTTTCAAAAGATCACTATTTGATTCGTTGCGAATGGATTCCTTGATAATGTAACCTCGAAAAGGGGCCACAGCGCCAGAAAAGACATTCGGATTAGAAGACGGAGTCCATTCTCTGATAGCTGAATCGAGTAGAAACACTAACTGAGAATTCGCTTTGTTTCCGACTTGTTTCAAAGCTTGGTTATTCCACAAAGATTGCGCCATGTTGGCCATTTGCTGCTCTGTCACCACAACATTTACCGGAGCCACTGGCGCGTTGACCACGATAGCCACCGGTGGGGTTTCCGGCTGAACGGCCGCGGCTGCATTGAGGTTGATATTTGATTTGACAAGTTCGCGTCCGAGTTGTGGTTGAAACGCAATTTGCTGTTCTTCTCTTTGTTGAATTGATGTGGCAGTTCTAGCTGGTTGCTGGATTTCGAGTCCTCGCAAATCCAATCCACTTCCATTCCATTCTTGAGGCAGTAAATTAGACTGACTTAGCTGCCCAAGATTGAAGTCGTTGATGGATTGCTGATTAACAGGTGGCTGTGGAGGAGATAGGAAACGAATCGAAGACGAAAACAAATCGTTGCGATCATTCAACAATATCTCTTGAATACGAGACCGATCCTGTAAATCAATTTCCGGTGGATTGATGTCTGCATCTACAACGGGTGGATTTGGGGATTGCAAAGCCACAGCCGGCTGTGATCGAGGCTGAGAAGTTGCACGTGGAGGATCGTTGTCTATAGAGACAGATGGTTGGACTTCAGAAACACTAATAGGAACTGGCTGAGGAATCCTGTCGGATTCTGCGATGGGTTGCTCTGCAATATCAGCTGATGCATCTTGATTTTCCAACGGGATATCAAGG
>JAIYCK010000184.1 GCA_027488055.1 Flavobacteriales bacterium
ATACGCAGCATTGCACACGATTTTGGTCAAAAAATGCGGACCGGTGCCTATCTCGCGAGTCTGCGAAGGGTGTCCAGCAAACCGTTTCACGTTGATCAAAGCACTACGCTAGATGCCCTTTTGGCGCGTTTGGAGTCGATGAGTTAAGGGGTCTCTTGGAAATCCAATAAAATAAGGGGTTTCAGAAATATGAAGCCGTGAAACACAATGGCAATAAGCTTTTTGAAATTACCTCTTTACAATGGGATCTGTATTCACTACCTTCGCACCCCAAAATTAAAATCGTACTACCTTGATTTCCATGATGAAACTAGGTCAGTTCAGGTACAAACTACCTGAGGAGCTGATCGCAAGCTTTCCAGCAAAACACCGCGACGAGAGTCGCCTGATGGTTGTTCACAAACAAACCGGCAAGATCGAGCACCGCATGTTCAAAGACGTGCTGGATTATTTCGACGAAGGTGACGTGATGATCAACAACAACACCAAGGTATTTCCTGCTCGTATGTACGGCAACAAGGAAAAAACCGGAAGCATGATCGAGGTATTTATGCTTCGTGAGTTGAACGCAACCAGTTTGCTATGGGATACCGTGGTGGATCCTGCGCGCAAAATCCGTATTGGCAATAAATTGTATTTCGGAGAAAACGATGAATTGGTGGCCGAGGTCATCGACAATACGACTTCTCGCGGTCGCACCCTTCGTTTCTTATTCGATGGTACCCACGATGAGTTCAAGGCCTTGGTATACAAGCTCGGTGAAACACCAGTACCTAAATACATCAATCGCCCGCTGCAGCCAGAAGACGATCAGTGGTTTCAAACCATCTTTGCCAAGCACGAAGGAGCAGTGGCCGCGCCAACGGCGGGACTCCATTTCAGTCGTGAGCTGGTAAAACGCTGCGAAATCAAAGGCGTCAACCTTGCAGAAATCACCATGCACATTGGTTTAGGAACTTTCCGTCAGGTGGAAGTGGAAGACCTTACCAAACACAAAATGGACAGTGAACAGTGCATCATCCCCGATGCGACAGCTGCCATGGTGAACGATGCATTGGCCAACGGACGCCGCGTATGTGCGGTAGGTAACACAGTGCTGCGTGCTTTTGAAAGCAGCGTGAGTACAGGCCGCACCTTGAAGCCATTTGACGGTTGGATCAGCAAGTTCATTTATCCACCTTTTGAGTTCAATATTGCAGACTGTCTAATCACCAATTTTCACCAACCCGAAAGCGCGCTTTTGATGTGCGTTTGCGCGTATGGTGGGTATGACTTGGTGATGCAAGCGTATCAAGAAGCGATTAAAGAAAAATACCGCTTCTGGGCCTATGGCGACGCGATGTTGATTATTTCCTAATCAGAATACACGAAGTCATCAGATATTTGAAACCCGTTGAAGTATTCAACGGGTTTTTTTTATTGATCCACACCATGCGTTACATCCTAGTCCTCTTGTGCGTTTGCACAGCATTGCTTTCAGAGGCTCAGTCGGCTTTACGGAAGGGCGCCTTTGATGCCATGTTTGAACTTTCTGATCAAGGGGTATGGGAGGTGCGCGACCGATGGCTCGACCCTCAACCTGAGGATAGCTTGCAGTTTAAGGACAATGCGCGTTTGGTGGCCATTGGCCTCAACGTGACACTCGGCATGCTAGGGGTGCATCGGATCTATTTGGGCACGGATGTCAAAGTGCCAATTGTATATGCACTCACCTTTGGCGGCGGTGGCGTTTTGTGGTTAGTCGATCTGGGTTTTTTAATTGCCACCAAGGATATACGGCCTTTCATGCACAATAAACACTTGTTTATGTTTTCGCGCAAATAAAGCTTATTGTTTGCCTGCAGCTTTCTTAGCTGCGCGCTGTTCCTTGCGTTTTGCTTTGCGTGCTTCAATGTCTTTTTCAAAGGATGCAAATTGCTCCGCGGTCATGACTTCGCGTACCTCATTCATATAGCGGTCGTGGGCTGCTTTGCGCGCAGCGCGTTGTGCCTTGCGCTCTTCTTTCACGGCTTTTTCTTGGGCACGCATGGATTCTTCTTGTGCGATGCGAGCGCGGGTTGCTTCCAACAAACGCTCGCTTTGCAAGGCGTCTAAACCATACCGCTCGGTCATTTTTTTGGTTTGATGAATGGCTCGTTCCTCAGGTGTTTTAAGTTCTTTTTTTGCGCGTGGTGCGGCATCTGCGGTTTGTGCTGGGGCTACCAAGGCTATACAGGCGATGGCAACAATCAAAATGTACTTTTTCATAATTGGTGATTTATAGATGAGAGTGCCTCGCATGCACAAGGTTTAATGGATCCAAATAAAAAACTGCGAGAAGCCTACTTTCGAATCATCACATGGAGCGCGCTTTGTAGTGTTGGATCATTTGGGCGTAATTCATTCCGTGTTCCATCGCGTATATGGTTTTCATGATTCGTTCCGCACGTAGATCAGGATTTTTAGTACTCTCAATCCAATTCGAGAAATAGCGTTGATGCCCCAATGGCAAAGCAATGAAGACATCATACATCCCCTTGGCATCTCGCTAACAGGCTTCAAGATCGGAGTTCATCATCCATACAGCGTCATCCTTTTCCAGCATCAGATGCACGCGGTCACCTGGTTTCTTGCCAATTGCTTTGCGCAAGGCTGCATTGATAGGCAAGATATATTGACCTGCGCCCATGGGCATAAGAGCGATTTGTGCGAAGGGGGTTCCGTCCATAGTTCCCTTTCCGCGAAATGATTTTTTATCGGTGTCATGGATCAGAATTGCCAATTCAGCATGGATGGCAATATAACTCCAAGAGGTTTTTTCGCCTTTTACATCAAAGCGTTCAATAAGAGCTTGGGGCAAGTGGATGCGGCTCATGCAAGGCGAAAATAAAACAAGAATAACAACCACAACGCAGAAGAATGCATTGTGGTTGTATTCTCTTTTGCACTCACATAAGAGGGTGTGTGGACTTTGAGCTACCCACTGTCAAATGCTCAGGCATGCGTCGTGCGATGTAATACATAGATCGCTCTAGTGCAGTATAACATGAATCATACACCACTTTGAAGAGCGCTCCGTCAGGATGCAAGTGCACGTGCGTATAAAACTGGAACTGAAAGCCCGCGCTGATCATCGCTGACTCATTCACCAGTCGTTCGCTTTGGTCATCCAGCAATTGCTGCAAGACCTTGTGGTTGTTGCGTAGACGCTGATTTACTTTTCGCACGTGGCTGTTGTAATCGGCATACCGCATGTTGTTGTAGGCGCTTCTGCAAGAGTCGTTGCAGAATTTTTTGTCAGATCGACCCCGAAGGGCGTCTTTGCAGTGGAGGCATGATTTGCCCACTGATTGAGAAGGTTCTGTGAACATGATTTAGAAAAATTAGTAGTTAAAAACAGAGAGCAACGAAGGTATGCGTTTCGATGATATACGCAAGAGAAGTTGAAAAAAAGTGCAAAAGCCGCCATCTAATCCAGCCTTCGAATAGGCGCACCTGATCGCATGTTGCCTTAATCGGATATAACCGATTGTATCTGGATAATCGCCGACTGGTGATCACGGGGGTTCACATCTTTGCCGTGTCAAACGATGATGATGACTGCAGCAGCATCTGAGTAGACGATTTTGAAATACAATATAAACACAGTTAAACGATTTAATTTTTATTGAAATGAATGCACTAAAGAACAGTGTTCGCCTGATCGGCAACGTAGGCAATGCACCTGAGATGAAAGAATTCGAAAATGGAACCGGTAAGAACAAAACGACCCAAAAAATGGCCCGTTTTGCGATGGCAACCAATGAGCAGTACGTAGACCGCAAAGGCGAGCGTCAAACAAACACAGAATGGCACAACATTGTGGCATGGGGAAAATCAGCAGAGCTCGTTGAGAAGATGTTGCAGAAAGGTACCGAAGTGGTTGTAGAAGGAAAGATTGCCACACGTTCGTATGAGAAGGATGGTATGAAGCGTTATGCTACAGAAATCGTGCTCAATGAGCTTTTGGTTTTGTCCAAGAAGAATGCTCAGTAATTGCATCGTAAGACTTTATCATGCGTGAATACGAGCGGCGGTGACTGGTTGAGAAATTGGGTTGATACACTGCCGATTGAATTTACGATGAGTTCGGACTAAACAATCATTCTTCGAATGAGGGTTTTGGAGATTTGGCGGCGCCTACGGCGCCGCCAAATCAAACCGAGCTCCATGGTGAGGGGTTGTCTGCATCTTTGGATCATTGGTTTGATCAAGGGAGCGATCCCGGGGAATTGAGCAAACCAATTGCGTCTAATCATGCGCACAAACAAATGCCGATACCTGTCAATGGGCCTACGCAATACATCAATATGAACACAATTGCACATTCGACATCCATGCGAAGGCCTACAAAAAATCCTTGGTGCCAATGAATAACTCAATGCACCAAGTGAAAGACGACGAAAGGGGTCGTTGAATAATGCTCCTTTTATGATTCGGAATACACATGCTGGCTAGGCCTATGGTCTAGCCAGTTTTTTTAGATACACTTGTTACAGCTTTTGAATGATGCCTCAAGATTGGTTGGAGTATTCCTCATGTGCAAGGCAAATCAACCACCTTGAATACGGGTTGTCACTTATTGCTCTTGGACATGAACTTCAGTTTTTCGCTTCGGCCTTTTTTGAACACATTGCGCTCAGCAATGCGGCCTTTGCGCAAAGCACGCTGCTCTTCAATCGGCAATGCATTCACATCCTTGCATTCTGTGCTGCAGCAATTATTCATTTCTTGCTTGCAAGTATCGCACTGAATAAACAAAATGTGACATGCCTCGTTGGCACAGTTGGTATGAAGATCAAATGGATTCCCGCATTGATGACAAACGGCTATCACATCTTCACTTATTCTTTCGGCCAATCGTTCGTCAAACACAAAATTGACACCTTTGAATTTGATCGGCAAACCCTGTTCCTTCGCATCGCGGGCGTATTTTATAATACCGCCTTCCAGTTGATGCACGTTCGGAAAGCCTTTGTACTTGAGATAGGCACTTGCCTTTTCACAGCGAATACCCCCAGTGCAATACATCACAATGTTCTTTTCTTCTTGTCCTTTCAGCATATTTTCGACGTAAGCAATTTCCTCACGAAAGGTATCTACGTCGGGTAATATGGCATTTTCGAAATGACCGACTTCGCTTTCATAATGATTGCGCATGTCGATTAATACGGTATCGGGTTGGTCGGTAAGGGCATTGAAGGCTGCCGCATCCAAGTGTACCCCCGTATTCGAAGGATCGAACTGGGGATCTTCAATGCCATCCGCCACTATTTTAGAACGCAGTTTAACGATCAATTTAAAAAAAGCCCGGTCATCGCTTTGGACTGCCTTATTGAGACGCACACCGTTGAGCCAAGGGATTTGATACAGGTGTGTTTTGAAGGCGTCGAATTTTTCTTTGGGCACACTAATTTGGGCGTTGATGCCTTCGGAGGCAATGTAGGTGCGTCCCAAGATACCCAATCCACTCCACGCTTCGAAGAGCGCATCTCTAAAACCCTGTGGGTCTTCTATGACGTGATAGGTGTAGAACGACACGGTGAATCGGGGTTCAGTTTGATGCTGAATCTGCTCTTTCAAAATGCGTCGATCCACGGTATTATGCAGTTTTTTCATGAGGTACAATCGTAGGTTATACTATGGAAAATGCCACGTGGCAATGGCTCGGTTTTGCGCGGCAAAAATAAGTGCAGATGCTACGCTTGGCCAAATGATTCTCGTCAAGGCCTCCAAACGTTAAGGAATGTCAAAATGGGAGGCATCCAATACCAAAACCAATGGCCTGTCGTTCTGCCACATCGAAAGCATGCCAAAAAAGCGTAATGCAGCAGGAAATAGCCGATCATCACTTTGGATTCGATGAATGACGACCACGAAT
This sequence comes from Flavobacteriales bacterium, assembly GCA_027488055.1. GTDB lineage: Bacteria > Bacteroidota > Bacteroidia > Flavobacteriales_D > Sanyastnellaceae > CANHSF01. The sequence goes on from JAIYCK010000184.1 coordinate 5,900, forward strand.
CGCTGAATAATTTTGACTGATTTCCTTTTTTTAAGTAGCTTTCGATTAACCAAGGAAAAAATAGTTAGCACATGTTAGAGTTATGTAAAAAAGTCCTTTTGAAGGTAAGTTTCGATCGGTTGTTGTTTCGCAAGGAGCTCTCCAAAGCAATACGGTGGGTATCCAAAGAAGAACTCATTCTGTTAAAGAATTGGTGTATGGAACAATTTGGACCTCGCTACCGAGAGTTAATCTTACTTTCATTCAAGCCTGCCCAGGCCTGACACGCAATCAAAGGTTGCCCAAAATGAAACAAAGTCTAACCAGCCCTCGATCCAATCGGGGGCTTTTTTTTATCTATCCAATTGGGCGGATATTTATTTGCCCCAACCAATCCAAAGCATTTAATTGGATGCTTTCATCCGGTACGCAGCGAAGGATTTCACTCAATGCAATCCAGATTCCGCGGGTATTCGTCCCGATAAGGTTTGCTTACATAGTTAAGCGGGCTATAGTTTTCCAATTGCCCTTAAATTTGCGGCATGGATTCAACCATTGTCAATAAGGTAGCCAACAGCGGTCTCGTCACCATCGAGTTGGAAAATCAATTACCGAAAAATCCCCGATTGGTCATCGATCTAGCAGATCAGTTGTTCCAGGGATTGGTGCTGCGCGAGAAGGATTTTCGAGAGTGGATTTCGCTTCATGATTGGAATCTTTACAACGATGCAATGGTAGCGGTGCATTGTTCGGCAGATGCAATAGTGCCGCAATGGGCCTTTATGCTTGTAGCCACCAAGCTGGGCCAAAAAGCAAAATTGGTGATACAAGGAGACGCGCAGGACTTGGATTTATTCATTGCACACGAAATGGTCAAAGCGTTGAACATCGCGGATTATCAAGATGCCAAAATCATCATCAAAGGGTGCAGTGATGCATCGATCAATGGTCATGCATATACCTTGTTGGCATTCAATTTACAGCCAGTGGCCAAGAGCATCATGTTTGGTGAGCCTTGCAGCACGGTGCCGCTCTATAAACGCGTCGACAAGCCCGCTCAATAAGCTCGCGCATTGATGCCGCTCATGTAATTGATAAAAGCCTTATTTACCACCTTGTTACCGCCAGGCGTTGGATAGTCACCGGTGAAATACCAGTCTCCTATGTGATTCGGGCAGGCTTGGTGCAGCCCCTCGATCTCCTGAAAGATAACTTCTACTTTTGCTGAAATACCCGAGGGCGTCACAAGTTCTGCAATTTTGTTGGATATCTCGGTGCTGGTAAAGGGTGCGTAGATTTCCTTGACGTAGTTTTTCACGGTGTCTTTGGGAGCGTCGAGTTGATCTTCGCATTTGCGCAGCACGGACCCAAATACGGTGTCGTAGGTGCCACGCTCACGGTGCAGGACAATGGCGGCCTGAAAGGCCACGAAATCGCTCAATTTTGCCATGTCAATGCCATAACAATCGGGATATCGAATTTGCGGCGCAGATGAAGCAATGATGATTTTTTTTGGCCCCAAACGATCCAACATTTTGATGATGGATTTTTTCAAGGTGGTGCCGCGCACAATACTGTCGTCGATGACGATGAGCGAATCCACCCCGCGCTGGACAGTACCATGGGTAATATCATACACGCTTTCTACCATTTCATCGCGGGCACTGTCTTGTGTGATGAAGGTACGCAATTTCACATCCTTGATCGTGATTTTCTCTAAACGCGCGCGCTTTCGCAAGATGGTTTCCAAAATGGCAGGATCAAACGGACTCTGCAATTTGGCAATTTCAGCAATTTTTACATCATTGAGATGATCTTCTAGGGCCTTCATCATGCCGTAGAATGCCGTTTCAGCCGTGTTCGGGATGAAAGAGAATACTGTGCGCTCTAGGTCGTAGTCAGTAGCCTTCAAAAGCTGAGGCACAATGTTGCGACCCAACTGCTGACGCTCTTTGTAGATGGCGCTGTCGTTGCCTCTTGAGAAGTAAATACGCTCAAAGGAGCACGACTTTTTTTCTTGAGGCTCTCGTATCTTTTTAACTGTGCTCGAACCTTCTTTGCGGATGATATAGGCATGACCAGGGAGCAACTCGTGAATGTCTTCTTCTTTGGCTTTGAAGGCTGTTTGGATCGGTGGGCGCTCACTGGCCACCACACATACTTCATCGTCTTCATACCAATAGGCTGGACGAATGCCGTTGGGGTCGCGCAATACAAAAGCATCACCATGTCCCATCAAGCCAGCCATGGCATATCCTCCATCAAAGTCACGGGAGGCGCGCGTGAGCACACGCTGCACATCCAAATGCTGTGATATCTTTTTGGTGATTTCTACATTGCTATAACCTTGTTGCTTGTACATGTCAAACAACTGCTGATTTTCCTCATCCAAAAAGTGACCTATTTTTTCCATCACTGTCACCGTATCGGCTTTTTCCTTCGGGAATTGTCCGAGCTCAATCAGCAGGTCGAACAGCTCATCTACATTGGTCATGTTGAAATTGCCAGCTACAACGAGGTTGCGCGTCATCCAATTGTTTTGTCGCAAAAACGGATGGCAGTTCTCAATGCTATTGCCTCCATACGTTCCGTAACGGAGATGACCCAAAAACAGCTCCCCCATGAAGGCAAAGTTGTCTTTCAAGTATTGTGAATCCTTTAGTTTTTCTGGATGTTTTTGTTGCAATTCTTCAAAACGCGACATCACTTTGGCAAACACATCGCGAATCGGCTGACTGTCATTGCTACGGATGCGACTGATGTATTTTTTGCCGGGCTCTGGATCCAGTTTGATATTCGCCAAACCTGCTCCATCTTGCCCACGATTGTGCTCCTTTTGCATCAAAAGGTACATTTTGTTTAGGCCGTAAAATGCAGTTCCGTACTTGTCGGTGTAGAATTGGAGCGGTTTTTTGAGCCTCAAAAGGGCAATTCCGCATTCGTGCTTTATAGCATCACTCATAGGTTTTCTGCTCGCCGAGCAGTATCAATAATGTGGTGAGGATGAGAAGAAAAATCTGGCCGCGAAATTAGTGCATAACCACCTACTAAACCTACATCAATTCTGCCTAGAGGATTATTTATTGCTGAAAATCAATGAAATGAAATGAAAAAAAGTGATTTTTTATGGAATTCATTGGTGCCACGCATCTTACCAGTATAATTCAAATCAATATGATGAAAATCCAATCTTTTTTATGCACCGCACTCGCATGGATGATGGGAATCTGCACCTGGGCACAAACCACAGGTGAAATCCACGGAAAGGTTACCGACGAATTCGGGCTGCCTTTTCCAGGGGTTGTTGTTATTGCCGATAATGGTGGTCAGCTCATGGGCGCCGCCTCTGACATCGATGGTAAATTCAGGATCAAGCCGCTAGAGGCAGGTCGCTACCAAGTTATGATTTCATATGTTGGTTATGACACGATTCAGCTGGCCGCAATTACTGTCAAGCCGGATCAAATCACGATGTTGGACGAACGACAAATGACCGTGTCGAGTGTGACTGGGCCATCTGTTTGGGTGTATTCAGAAAGGGTCAAACTCATCAATTATGATGGAGACCATATCCAAACGATTACCGACAATGAATTAAAACATCATGCGGCTGCAGGTGGTGGTGACATCAACAAGATTGTGCTTTCTACTTTCTCTGATATCAAAGCTTCACCAGATGGTCAGGAACTCTACTTCAGAGGCAGCAGGGCCGGCAGCGTGCTCTATTTTGTGGATGGTATGAAAATTCGCGACAACAATATTACTGTGCCCAGCAGTGGCATCAGCAGCTTGAGTGTCTATACAGGTGGTCTGCCAGCCAAATACGGTGACACCACAGGCGGAGTGATTGTGATACAAACTAAAAATTATCTACAAGAGCTTTACAAACAACAAAGTCAATAGTATCGTTGAACTAGGGTTAGAAAACAATAGGATGGCTTCGAAACGTCGTCGCCTTCCTGTTGTAACCTTTTGAGATAAAAAAAACTATATTTGAACATACCTTGTTTTTTCGCACAGACATATCCAAAATGACGGACAACGAATTGTTGTTGCGCTATCGTGAAGATGGCCACTCCAAATGGGTGGGACAACTTTACGAGCGATATAGTCATTTGGTTTTTGGTGTGTGTTTGAAGTATTTGAAAGATCAAGACAATGCGAAAGATGCCACATTGGCTATTTTCGAGAAACTAATGAGTGATTTGCGCACGCGTGAAGTGGCGACCTTCCAACATTGGCTGTACACCGTCACCAAGAATCATTGCATGCAAGTATTCAGAACGGCCAGCAGAGAGCAGCAACACAAGAACGAATTTGCTCACCTTGAAATGGAGCAGAATAGAGAGGATGAATGGATGGCCTTGCAATTGCGCGAAGAGGGTCTGCGGTCGCTGGAAAGAGCCATCGAACGATTGAATCTGCCGCAGCGCACCTGTGTTCAATTGTTTTATTTAGAACGAAAATCATACAAACAAATAGCGGGCACCACGGGATTTACCGAGGGTGAAATCAAATCCTATATTCAAAATGGCCGACGGAATTTGAAACAATGGATGCAAATCAATCAATGAGTAAAAAACTAGAACATAACGCCCTGCCTGACCTCGATGAGTTGAGACGGTTTCACCACGGTGAACTATCTGCTGATCGCATGCGTGAAATTCAGCACATAGCAGCGGAGAATCCCTTGTTGAAGGATTGCATCGAAGGCTATAAAACCACTGGTGTGTTCATCGCTATGCCCGTGTTCGAAAGTACAGGATTATCGTCGGTTGGCGGTGTGTCTGCCACGCAAGCGGCCTCCTCTGGAACGGGGACTTGGTTCGGAATAAGCAAGACCTTCATCGCTGCTATTACGTCGGCCAAGGTGGTTGTTACGATCATCGCAGCGAGTATAGTAGGTGCCATTTATTTGTATTCCACGCACCGAGCTACTGATCAGCCTGCAGTTGCGGCATATCATGACACCGACCCAAACTTCCAAACGAACAATGGGATAGTTGCAGACACCACCACCTTTGTGGAAGATCCGCATTCGGTGTCCGACACCAATTTAGTGCTACCATCAGCATCCAACACTGCGCAATCGACTTCCTCTAATATTCCTCGGAATCTCGATCCAAATCATACACCAAGAGTCATTCCCAATGGCCTCCCCAGTATGTCCAATGATTTGAGTATGATTGCGCAGAATGGCACAGGTCAACAGTTGGAGGGCTTACAGTTGGAAGTTCAACCATTGAGAGGCTCCTTGGTCGGCGTGGGCATGACGTCTATATTGAATTACCGCGTAGCGGACTATTCCGATTACCGCAAACCAAAGTGGAGCAATCAGGTATTTTCGGAAGGTCACACACCCGCGAATCAAGAAAACAAAACCACAGTGATGGATCGTTCTCGGAGTGTTGTCTTGACGTATATGGAGTATTTAGAAGAGTGTTTGGAATATTATAACAACAAACAATACAAGCAAGCCAAGGAGGGATTCAATCAATTAAAGACGAACTACCCAGAGGATGTCAATGCACAATTTTATGGAGCCATGGCCCGCTACCACTTGGGCGAATATGATGCGGCAATAGCCATATTCGAATTGACTGAAATCAATGTGCTTCGTTCATTCCGCGAAGAGGCTAAGTTTTATCGTGCAATGGCATTGAAGCGACTCAATCGTTCCCCTGAATGGAACACGTTGATGAATGAGATTGCTACAAGTGGCGGCTTTTATGCAGGGCAGGCGAACAAAGAATTGCAATGATTTTTGCATTTCTTAATGACCCGCTTTTGACGAGTTTCAATTAAGATTCGTTATAATTGCACATGTTAAAGAATCTGCACAAAGATATTCCAGCTGCAATAGTCGTTTTTTTGGTGGCCTTGCCATTGTGCTTAGGTATCGCACTGGCCAGCGGAGCGCCGCCATTGAGCGGAGTCATCGCAGGGATTATCGGTGGCATCGTGGTGGGCGCCATCAGTGGATCCAATCTCAGCGTGAGTGGACCTGCGGCGGGACTCACCTCCATCATCATCGTTGCGCTTCATGATCTAGGCAGTTTCGATTTGTTATTGTTGAGTGTTTTTTTAGCAGGGATTTTCCAGATTGGTTTTGGTCTCATAGGCGCTGGAGCATTGCGCGATTATATTCCCAATAATGTGATCAAAGGAATGTTGGCGGCAATCGGGGTGATTCTGATTCTTAAGCAATTTCCCCACTTATTAGGTTACGACAAGGATCCCGAAGGAGATGAAGCTTTTATTCAGCCGGATGGAGAGAATACATTCAGCGAAATCGCGGTAGCTTCTGGCAACATCGCTACAGGGGCCATCATTTTGGGGTTGCTTTCAGTAATCCTGTTGATCTTATTCGATCAAAAAGCGCTTAAACGATTCAAGATTTTTCAATTTATCCCTTCTGCACTCATAGTTGTATTGATTGGCTCTTTGGTCAATTGTTTCTTCCAATGGTATTACCCCGCACTGTGGTTGAGGGGAGATCACTTGGTGCAATTACCAGAATGGAACAACCCAATGGAAATCACCCAGCACGTGGTTCCGATCAATTGGTCTGGTTGGATGAAATTTGATGTATGGCGCATTGCAGCCACCTTGGCCATTGTGGCTGGACTTGAAACATTGCTCAGCTTGGAGGCCATCGATAAACTCGATCCACTCAAGCGACCTTCGCCTCCCAATCGTGAATTGGTGGCCCAAGGTGTGGGCAATATGACGAGTGGATTGTTAGGTGGGCTTCCGATCACCTCGGTCATCGTGCGCAGCTCCGCCAATGTCATGGCTGGCGCTCAAACCAAACGATCCACCATTATGCATGGAGCGTTGTTGTTGATCTGCTTGTTGTTTTTCTCTCCTTGGCTCAACCTTATACCCAAGTCAGTATTGGCGGCAATGCTAATCCTCACGGGATACAAGCTAGCTAAACCCGCATTGTTCAGAGAGTATTTCCGCAAGGGCTGGGATCAATTTATCCCGTTCATCGTCACGGTCGTGGTCATCGTATTTACCGACCTACTCACTGGGGTATTGGTGGGACTATTGGTAGGTTTGGTATTTATTTTCCGAGTTAATTTCAAGAACAATATCGTCGTTACCAAAGACAATAATAATTACTTGGTACGCTTCAAAAACGAAGTCAGTTACTTGAGCAAACCGAAAGTGCGTCAGGTATTGGATAATATACCCGATCATTGTGCGGTACTTTTAGATGGTACGCGCATCACATTCATAGACAAAGACGTGGTAGAGGTGGTCAACGATTTTATGGTGAGTTGTAAGTGCAGAAATATTCGATTAGAAATCAAAGTGGACAAAGGCCCAAATGACCAATTGTTTGTGATACCTGAAAAATAAATTGCAAAATGAAGAGTTACGAAAAATTATTATTAGAAAACAAAGCCTGGGCGCAGGAAATGGTGGAGGTGGATCCCAATTTTTTCAATAAATTGGAAAAGATCCAAAGCCCTGAATTCCTTTGGATCGGTTGCAGCGATAGCCGTGTGCCTGCCAATCAAATTACGGGCACTGCGCCGGGTGAGGTCTTTGTGCACCGCAATATTGCTAATCTGTGCATCCACTCCGATGTCAATATGCTGAGTGTGCTGGAATATGCGGTCCATCACCTGCGTGTCAAACATGTCATCGTTTGCGGGCACTACGGCTGCGGTGGTGTGCGTGCCTCCATGACCCACGCTGATTACAACATCATCAATAAATGGCTGCGACACATCAAAGATGTATATCGCTTTCACCATGACGAACTCGAAGCCATTCCATCTGAAGACGATCGCGCCGATCGATTGGTGGAATTAAACGTGATAGAACAAGTACAGAATTTGGCCAAAACCAGCATCATACAAAAGGCATGGAAAAAGTACGATGCACCAACCATACATGGATGGGTGTATCGCTTACATGATGGATTGCTGAAGCCGCTGAGCATCATGACTCCTGATTCCAAGGTCGAAGATATTTACCGATATGATGTGTAAAAAAACACCAAATGAAAAGACGCCTCAGGGCGTCTTTTTTTTGATGCTCCAGTTCCATACAAGGCTCATGAGCACTGTGTCATTATCTTCCATTTTATTGCGCCCATCGGCTGTCAATGAACGCTGCATAATGCACTGATTGAGGTAACCTAATTCTAACGAGAGTGTGCGGTTGAATTTTCTACCCATCACAACGCCAAATCTGTTTTGATCAAAAATATTATAGGCCACATCTTTCCCCATGTTTACAAAAACTTCATCATAAACAGCAGTATACCATTGTATGTTTTCAGACTCTGACCATGTATGCTGATAACGCACCATATAGCGCGCACGGATCTCTCGGCGCAAGTTCTTCTCAGGGTCGATCCATCGAAATTCTGCGCGATATCGATGCGTCAATTGTCCTTTAGAGAAAAGTTGTTTGGTTTGAAATTGCAACCAACCTCGATGTTCGTTAAATGGATATTTGACAGGTAGTTCGCCATATATCCCTGTGTGCACAAAGGCATATCCACCTCCCAGCAACTGATTATTGGGCAGCTTACGGAACAAACCAATGCGATATAAATTTTGTTGCAAATCGGCACCCCATGATTCACGCCGCGCTTGCACATCATAGAATATGCTCCACTTGGGATGAATATCTAGCAAGCCGGAACCAACGAACCAAGCATGCTGCTGATGCGCGGTGAGACGTGTAGTGGATTGCTGTCCTTGCATCCATTGCGCGCAACAAATACAGATAAGTGTGTACAGTAACCTCCGTGTCATTTCTTGTAGGCTGTTGAATGGGTATGCTTGGAGAGTCGTTTGTGTTCGTCCAGTCCAACGATCGTAATGGATGATCCTTTGGTGTGGAATTCCTCTCGGATGCGTTCAATCGTCTCCAAGGACGTGTGATCCACCATCGAAGTCCGGGATAAATCTATTACCACTTGCTTGGCACTCGCATTCGCTCTTATGATTTTTTTCACGCCCAATAAGTTGGTAAACACGATGGCATTGTCAAATGCCAGGGTCACACTATCTTCAGTTTCGTTGACATGCATGGTGGCTTTGAAGGCTTGCTTGAATCCCATACCGCGAGTCGAGTGGAAAATAAATTCGAGCAGAATGCCGCTTAATACACCAAGCAATAGATCAGTCAAAAAGCTAACGAGTAGGGTGATGAAAAATATTGCAAATTGATCTTTGCCGATGGCCCATGCATTGCGAAATTCCTTAGCAGAAGCAAGTTTGAGACCGATGTAAATAAGCATCGCTGATAAGGCTGCCACAGGAATCAATTTGATGATTGGGATGAGTAGCAATACATACACCAATAAGAAGACCCCATGAAAAAAATTGGCATAGCGCGAACGCCCACCATTCAGGATATTCGAGGTACTTCTGGCAATTTCACTGATCATGGGCAGTCCTCCCAGCAGCGAACTCAATATGTTTCCTGCGCCAATAGCTTTGAGATCTTGATTGTTATCTGATCTGCGCTTGAAAGGATCCATAAGGTCTACGGCTTTATTGCTCAGTAGTGCTTCCAATGAGCCGATGATAAGAAATAAGAGCACATATTCCATAAAATGAAAGGGATGTTGCCATAAGCCATCAAAATTGAAATGCAATGAAAGGCTAAGTTCACCTAAGTTGACAAGCGGCTTGAGTTGCGCAAATTCTGGGTCACTAAGATGTAATTGCGCGGCCATCGCAATCGAAGATATAATTACGATCAATGAGGCAGGTATCTTGCGCAATGACTTGATAGGAATGAGCGGCCAGACATACAAAATGAACAAACTAGTGAGTCCAATAAGAAGGACAGAGGTGTTGAATTGATGCAAGGCTTGTGGAAACATCAACAACAATTCAATGGGACTATGACCTACCAAGATGGTGGGATCTTCGCCCAATAGCAGATGAAATTGCCTAGAAATGATAATGATTCCAATGGCGGCCAAGAGGCCATGCACCGCGCTCAACGGAAAGACATCGGCCAACCGAGCTACTTTTAAATAACCAAGTATGATTTGTAAAAGTCCAGCGACTAAACCAACGGCCAAGGTCAACTCCCAACCTAAGCCACCCCCGCCAAAACCTTCTACACATCCGGCTACGATAACGATTAGTCCTGCGGCGGGACCTTTGATGGTCATTGGAGATCCGGAGAAGAGCGATACGAAAAGCCCGCCAATAATGGCGGTTAGAATGCCCATCACGGGCGGAAAACTGCTGGCGCCAGCGATGCCAAGACAAAGTGGAAGGGCTACCAATGAAACCACAAAACCAGAAAGCAAATCGCTTTTCCAATTGTGCTTGAATTCTGAGATACGTGAAAGGATGCGTGTATTTTTCATGCGTGTGTGAATGTGTATGTTTTTGTTTATGAGGAACGATAGCCCATTTCATGAATGGACTGACTGTGAGGCCCTAAGAATAAGCGGGCATAAATGCGAATGATGGCCAAGCCATCGAGTACAAAACTCAATGCAACCAAAGTGGCCAAGCCAATTTGATATTCGTGAATATGACTGAAAATAAGATCTTCGCCTAAAAAGGTTGGAGTGATTGGAAACCCTGTCAAACCGAGGCAGGCAATGAGAAAAGCAAAGGCCGTTTTGGGATGCTTGTAGCTATGTCCATGGAATTGCCCAAGGTCCAGATGTGGCTCTATTTTTTTGAAGCGCCAAAGCACATAATATCCAAGGCCACCTGCGATCAATATGCCACTCAAATAAAGAATGGCTTCGCGTATTTCATATAGTTCATTGAACGCAACAGCCACCGCAATAAGACAATGATTCATCATCACCATGAGTAGCGCAGCAAAGGGATTGCGACGTTCGGTAAATGATTTGAGCACCATCCCCACAGCCAGCAGACCAAAGAGAAAAGGAATCGTAATGTTGATAGTGTTTGGCAAATGATAGTTCGTCACCAATAAAACGGCTGCCAAAATCATGATGCATCCAAACAACGTGAACGTCCGCATAACAGTCAGCACGCCCAGTCTGCTCCCTATTTTTTTTAACGGATTCCATAAGTAGCGATACATACTTTGGTCGAGGTTCCACTCATTCAAACTCAAAACGTACAAGGTGGTTCGTAGCCTCGATGCAAGGGCAGGTTGACTTGGTGCGTTCGACTCATATACGCGATAGGTCTGCTCGCGGATTTTATAGGTAGCCACGGAAGGCGAAACCAACAACTGATAAGTCCTCCGTCAAGCTGCATGCACCACCCGGTGGAAAATCGAGCATTCAACTCTATTGATTGTAAAATAA
>JAIYCK010000176.1 GCA_027488055.1 Flavobacteriales bacterium
GAAAAAAAGGCTGACACATTCGGTTTTAGAACACCCGATGCATTGGGGCCATAACTGCTTTGCGGATGATGTATCCCGCTCTTCGGATCAATTCCCCCCACCGTGAGAATGGAATCAGAATCGGCAGGTCCAGCGACAATTTCCCACCAAGATTGCCCCTCATTCCCTGCGCTATTGACGATCAAGATGCCTTTGGCAAAAGCTGTATTCGCAGCCTTGGCCATTAGATGAGTATGGCCCGTCATTTCGTTGCGCAAGTATAGTTGGTGTGTATATCCTAAGGATGAATTGACAATGTCCGCTCCATTTTTATCGGCCCATTCCAGCGATCGCACCCAATTGTCTTCTTCAATTTTGGATTCACTGGTGGTTTGTTCGGTGCGCGCCAACAGAAAATTGGCACCTGTGGCACAACCCAAAGGCGTATTTTTTTCTTGCCCTGCAATGCAACTCAGTACCATCGTACCATGGCTATGATAATCAAATACAAAATTGCGATCGGTCACAAAATTATAGGTGGCCTTTATCTGCTTATGATCAATGAGATGCTGCAGTCTTGGGTTGTTGGTGCTGCCCTTGAAACCCGCATCGAAAATTGCGATAGTGATGTTTTTTCCATTCAGTTGCTGCGCTGCAAATAGGGGGTATTGCAGGATATCCGTTTGGGCAGTCAACAGCTTTTCATCGTATCCACTTACTGCATGTAAGCAGGGTGCTAACGGGAGTTCACCTACAGGGGCTAAGGATGATACAAACGGCAAGTCCTTGACGCGCTCGGCGGCTTGAGACGAGAGATAACAAATAGACGCATTCAGCCATCTGCTTTCACCAACGTATTGTGAGGCTTCCGCTTGGATGGCAGCGATATAACTTTCGTTTACAGGGAAATCCGTTGAATCCATGAGGGAAAGTCCCTCTCGTTGTCTGCGCGCGATGGCTTTGGAATCGAAATATGCCAATGGATCAAAACGTGTTTGATGTTTGTCTTGGAAGCACACCCAGTATTTTGTTGCGATGTCAGATTGTGCCAAACCCAATTGCGGTAGCCATAAAAAAAAGAAGACAGATACAAGTTGCCAGCCTCTTTGTACGATGTAAGTTTGTACCATTGCCACAAAGTAAATGAAAGAATGACAATTGACCTAAGAAGTGATACAATTACTCGACCAACCAAGGCGATGCAAGAAGCCATGTGGGCTGCAGACGTAGGGGATGCCGTGTTTGCCGAAGATCCTTCGATCAACGCACTCCAGGATTATGCCGCCGCAATGTTTGGCCACGAGGCGGCGCTCTTTTGTCCAAGCGGGACGCAAACCAATCAAATCGCCATTGCTTGTCATACTGTGCCGGGCGACGAATTGATATGTTCTGATTTGGCCCACATTTATTTATACGAAGGTGGCGGTATTGCCTGGAACAGTGGCGTCAGCGCCCGCACATTGCCTGCTGCGCGCGGATTGATCAAAACTTCGGATATGCACGGTCAAATCAATCCACCGGATGCACATTATGCCCGCACCTCCTTGGTTAGTCTGGAGAATACCGTGAACAAGGGCGGGGGAGCGGTCTACGCTTTAAAAGACATGCAAGACATGGCCGTGTTTTGCAAGCAGAATGGCTTGGCCTTGCATTTGGACGGAGCGCGTATTTTCAATGCGTTGGTAGCTACAGGCGATTCGGCTCAAGACTATGGTGCGTGTTTCGATAGCTTGTCTGTTTGTCTCAGCAAAGGATTGGGAGCACCCGTGGGCAGTCTTTTGATTGGTAGTAAGGAATTCATAAAAAAGGCACATCGTCGTCGTAAATCGATGGGGGGTGGAATGCGTCAAGCGGGTTTTTTGGCAGCCGCAGGTTTGTATGCGCTGCAAAATCATGTGGATCGCTTGCTAATCGATCACATGCATGCGAAGGCTTTGGGAGAAACCCTGCGCAATTTGCCTTGGGTGACGCACGTCGCAGAAGTGGAAACGAACATCGTCATTTTTCAGGTTGCGGCGCCATTGACGAGTGCTTCGGCCGTGAACAAATTGCAACAGAAAGGGATTCATTGTTTTGCATTTGGTCCTGATAAATTGCGCTTCGTTACACACTTGGATAATACGGCTGCACAAATGGACTTTGCACTTGCCACCTTGGCTGGACTTAACACACTGGATTAAAAAAACACAATGAATACAAAAGAAGCAACTGGCGCGAATTGGAATGCACGAATGATCGTGATTGGAATGATCATGGTGGTGGTGTACAACATTACTTACGTAGCCTATCGCCTGGGTTGGTTAGGCGAGAGCTATATCAAGGTCATTCGCGAGAATTTGGGCTTGTTCACCATCTTGGAGTTTTTAGCCGTTGTAAGTATGGCCATTGATGTGATCCTGCGTTGGGATCTTTTCTCGTATTGGAACAAACGGATTCGTTTGACCATCGCCATCTTATTTTCCATGTGTTTCGGCGTAAAACTTGTGGCGCACATCATGGCTTTGTATACCGAGGGAGGAGTCTAGTTCAAACTCGGGTCATCGGGCAAATTCGCCACCAATTTCCCCTTCACACCCATCGTTTTCAGAATGGATTTCCATAGGTCGTCGTTCTCGCTATTCATCACAATTTCTTTGTTGATGGAGGCCACGAACCACGATTTCTGCTTGATTTCTTCTTCCAATTGATCGGGAGACCACCCGCTGTAACCTACAAAAAAGCGCACATCGTTTTTATTGACTTTACCAGCCAGCAGCAAGGTGCGCAGATTGTCAAAATTACCACCCATGAAAAGACCTGGAATAATTTCTACACTGTCATCGATTTGATGACCCAAAGTGTGCAGATAATATAAATTGCTGTTGCGCACGGGACCACCAATACTGATGCGGCCTTCGAAGGCAGGCATGTTGTCCATAATCTGCTCCAGTTCCACATCGATGTAATTGTTGAGCACAAAACCGAAAGATCCTTCCGCGTTATGTTCACAAAGAAAAACGACTGTTCTTCGAAAGTATGGATCATTGAGAAAAGGCTCTGACAAAAGAACCTGACCTTTTTGTGGTAGCTGATCGGTGCGTGGTAAAAAATTCATTTGGCGCTGCGGTATGCGGGTTCAACTTCAATGCCCAAGGAAGACCTTAGTAGTTTAAACTGAAGGAACTCCTTTTTTGTTGCCCAAGCTAAACCTTATTTTCGTGCCAAATTTGACGAATAAATGCAATACTCCACACTGTTATTGATATCTTTTTGTGCTAGCTTGGTTTCATGCTCTATCGCAAAAGCGGCCAATGTGCAAGATACTACCGCGACGTGGCAGGCTTGTATCGACTATTATGCGCAACTGGATGAACAATCGGATTGGGCTTCACTCCGTGTGTTTGGGAAAAGCGATGCCGGCCGTGACCTTCATTGTATGGTCATCAACAAGGAAAAGGAATTCGATCCTACGCGTTTTAATCGCAATAAAAGCATTGTGCTCATCAACAATGCCATTCACCCTGGAGAGCCTGATGGAGTAGAAGCGAGCATGCGATTGTGCGCCATGCTGCTGGACAAGGAAAATGCTTTCTCCAAACTTTTGGACGATGTGATCGTGTGTGTGGTCCCCATGTACAATGTGGATGGAGCATCGGTGCGAGGCAGTTTTTCACGAGCCAATCAGCTTGGACCGGTGGAATATGGATTTCGAGGCAATGCGCTCAACCTGGATCTCAATCGTGACTTTGTCAAATGTGATAGCAAAAATGCGTTAGCCTTCAATAGCCTTTTGACACGCATTCAACCACATGTGATGGTGGATACCCATGTGAGCAATGGCGCCGACTATGCGCATACGCTTACATTAATAACTACACAATCGGACAAATTGGGCTATGCACAAGGCAGTTTTGTGCGCGATGAATTGGAACCTGATCTCTACCGTGCGATGCAGGCAACGGAATACCCCATGGTGCCCTATGTACACACCATGGGACGCACACCTGAATCGGGTATCGAGGGTTTTTTGGAAACAGCGCGGTTTGCTACGGGCTATGCCGCATTGCACGGAGTGATTGGCCTCACCACCGAAACCCACATGCTGAAGCCGTTTGCGCAGCGCGTGGAAGCCACTTTTATCTTCCTGCAAAAGCTACTGGAATATTGCCATTTGCACCGAATCGACTTGTTGAAGCAATATAAAGAAGGAGAATTGGAACGACTAGCGGCGGACGGATTTGCCTTGAAATATCAGCTTGACACCACATCCAAAGAGATGATTTCATTCAAGGGATATGATGCATTGACTGAACCTGCTTTGGTGGGTACCGGTGATCGTTTGCGATACGATCGAAGTCGCCCATGGTCTAAAAAAATTGCATATTACAACCGCTACAAATCGACTCAGTTTGCAAAAGTCCCAGCATATTACGTAATTCCACAGGCTTGGAGCAAGGTGATCGAACGATTGGATTCTAATCATGTGAAATACCACCGATTCAATCAAGATACAGTGATCGAGATCATTGTGAGCTATGCCGATCAATTTGAGACAGCTAAATCGCCTTATGAGGGACATTATTATCATCACCACATCCTTTGCCGCGACACCATCGTGAAAGTATCAATGATGAAAGGAGACTATTGCATCCCCACACAGCAAATTGCGAAGAGGTATTTGGTGGAAGCACTGGAGCCCAATAGCGACGAGGGATTTTTCGCATGGAATTTTTTCGATTCAATGTTACAGCAGAAGGAATGGTTCAGTGATTATGTGTTTGAGGATATTGCCGCCGCATTGCTTGCCAAGGATCCAGCTTTGAAAGCCGCATTGGAATCGGCGATGAAGAGCGACAAAAACTTGGCTGAGGATCATTGGCAGCAGTTGTATTGGATCTATAAGCGCAGTCCCTATTATGAAACGAGCGCATACAGAGTCCCTGTTTTTCGATGGAATCCCTAAAATATCGTGGAGTATTATCAATTGAATTTTATAAAAAAAAAAGGCCTCCGTTTGGAGGCCTTTGTATGTTCATTTCGATCGTTGCTGTCTGCGCTCTTTTAATTTGCGAAGCAGTGTTTTTTTGAATTCACGTTCTATCATGGCCAATTGCGATGCCTTTTCTACGCCCAAAATCGGAATCGCATTCTTGACGAAATTGGCATCGGTGTCTGCTTCTAATTTCCGTTGCTGGGACAAGTCATCCAATGCTTTTCGAAGCTCTGCTTCGGTCAGTCCACCATTGTCAATGAGCAATTGGTACTTGCGAATTTTTTTGGTGATGGTTTTTCGTTCACTCACATACGCGTCATACAAGGGCCAAAATGTTTGATCTTGTGCTGGTGTCAATGCCAGTTTTTCAGCCACAAAGGCCCGTCTCAATTGCGCTATTTTTTCTCCTCGACTTCCATCGAAGTCTTCCTGCGCTTTTACGGTGAGTCCCATCAGGATCATCACACATAGTATCAAATATGATTTCATCTTCTTTTGTTTTATTGTCAATTCATTAGTTCTTCTGCGTCGCCACTCTCCATGAGGTATTCCCAAATTTCATCTTCGTTCAGACTATCCCAATCTACTTTGTTGGGCGGCCTGCTAGGCAAACCCTCTGAGGATTGCGGCGCGGTCAATGTATCTATTGGAATATATTCCTTGATCAAAGAATCTGGAAGCAGGGTGTCCTGAGCCATGCTTTCAATTTCGCTCAAATAATACGAGGCAAGCTCCTCCTCATCGGCAATCCATTCTAAATCTTGCTCATCGAGCGGGCATGCCGCCAACAGTGCTTCAAAACCAAGTTGTTCTGACTTCGGCTTATTCATCCAATACAATGCAATGAGCACTGCCATCGATGCCGCTATACTGGTCCACCAAATGGGCTTCATTTGAAGCACACGTCGATCTGCTTTGGGTGCGGTATGCGAGAGTCCATTTTCCAGTTGCAAGCGAGACGTTTCAAAGTACCCTAGTGGAATTTTAAATTCACTTTCCTTGCGCTGATCGATCGCGGTGATCAATGCCAGTCCAGAAAGCAATTGATGTTGTTCGGCAAAAAAATCATCATCCACTGCCTCAATAGGTTCCGCTTGCAGCAACAGCTTTTGTGACAAGGTGTCGAAATAATCTGTTGGCACCACAAATTCATCTGGAGTATGAATCCGCGCACGCACTGCTGGGTCATCTATGTGGAACATCTTACTCATGAGGGCAGGGCGTTTATGTAAGATTCTATTTTGGTAACGGCATGGTGATAGTTGGCCTTCAATGCACCAACGGATGTTCCCGTGATGGAAGCTATTTCTTCGTATTTTTTCTCCTCATAGTATTTCATGATGAATACAGCCTTTTGCTTCTCTGGCAAGGTGGCTATGGCAGCTTGCAAATGCGCTTGAATGGTATCTCCGTCGTACAAAGGATCCGACATCAAGTGATCGGCCAATTGCGATCCAACGAGATCCATTGGAATGCCAGCTATTTTTTTCTTTTGTTCCAAGTGATGAATCGCTTCGCGGTAAGCGATGGTGTGCAACCAAGTACTGAGTTTGCTTTCAAATCGAAATCCAGCCAAGGCTCTCCACGCCAGAATAAAGGTGGATTGAGTCAAATCGTCGGCATCGTCATGATCCAAAACCATGCGTCGGATGTAGTAGTAGATCGGACGTTGATACGCATCCAGCAGCAATCCAAAGGCCTTGTGCATCGATGTGGGATCGTTGCTTTGAATCAATGTTTGTATGCTTTTTTCGTCCATTTCTATGTGCTCGCCTCCATGGGAGCGCGAAGTTCGTTAAAGGTTTAATCGGAAGATGAAAATTCTTAAGGTGCATGCAAAGAATTTGAAGGCTCGATTTGCTGTACTTTTGCAAAAAATGCAATCGCTTCATCGCTCTGTACTCGATACAGGGAGGAAAGTCCGGGCAGCACAGGGCACCATACCACGTGAAAAGTGTGGGCAGCATAGATGTAAATTTATGTTGACAGATAGTGTTGCAGAGATTTAGAATGCCGAAGCAAACCTAGTTTGCTGGCGATTGTGAGAAGGGGGTGTAAGAGACCACCGGCAGCGATGGTAACAGCGCTGGCCTTGATAAACCTTATGGGCTGTAAGACCATGTAGACCGGGAGTATAAGAAGGCGGCAACGTTTTTTTATCGGAGGGCGGCTCGTCCGGACCCGGAGGGTAGGTCGCATTAGTTAAATGATGGAGCATCCAAGGCAACTTGGTGGACAGAACCCGGCTTATAGATTGCATTTTTTTTTAGCTCTCCAAAGAAAGTAGCATATTCAATGTCAGGAAGGTAATAAAGTGTCCAAGTTTTGACTATTATTGTAGAAGAAACCAAATACACTTTTACCATGAGGAGAATATTTACATCATTTGCTATGATCTTGGGAGGATGCTTGGCCATGCAGGCTCAAGTAACCTTCGTCAATCAAGGTAGCTCACTTGCCAATATCGGCACCACCAGTCCCGGTGACTGCGCTGTGGACATGAACGGCGATGGAATGGACGACGTCGTGCGCGTTGTTTCCAATGGAATTTACATTGACTATCAGACATCATCTGGGTTCAATAATGTGTTCTATCCAATGACCATTGTCAATCAACCTTCATGGAGTATCTGTGCAGCAGACATCGATGATAACGGTTACACTGACTTGCTTCTTGGAGCTGGTAACGCCTTGTCTTTTGTGTATGCCAACAACGACGGTACAGGTTTTACTGAGGATGCACATCCCGAATATATTTTCACACAAAGAAGTACTTTTTGCGACATTGACAACGACGGCAATTTGGATGCATTCGCCTGCCATGATGTCGATCAAAGTCATCCATATCGCAATGTGGGCGGTGTTTTGGAATTGGATTTTGACTTGATCCAAACCTTGGATGCGGGCGGTAACTACGCAGCTATTTGGGTTGACTACGACAACGATTGGGACGCTGACTTATACATTACAAAATGCCGTGGTGGAGCTCAACCTGGCGATCCACAGCGTATCAATTTGTTGTATCGCAACAATGGAGACGGCACCTTTACAAGCGTGGGTCCAGAAGCCAATATGGACGATGGTGATCAATCATGGGCGACCGTGTTCGAAGATTTCGACAACGATGGTGACTTTGATGCTTTCACAGTCAATCACCAATGGGCCAATCGTTTTATGCGCAACAACGGCGATGGAACGTTCACAGACATCATTGCCGAAACAGGCATAGATGCATCCAATCTTGGTGCGTGGAATTGCGACGCAGGCGATTTTGACAACAACGGTTTCGTGGATATTTTCTCTGAAATGAACAACGAAATGTACTGGAACAACGGCGATGGAACGTTTACAGGAGACCAATTGGCCTTCAATAGCGGTGGCATCGGTGACCTCAATAGCGATGGTTTTCTAGATGTTATTGCCGGAAATTCCTTGTTCATCAACAGCACCAATGATAACAACTGGGTGAAATTCGATTTGGAAGGAATTGCTTCCAACAAAGACGGTATCGGCGCTCGTATCGAGATTTACGGTGCATGGGGTATCCAAATCCGTGAGGTAAGAGCAGGAGAGAGTTTTGATCCTGCATCTTCGTTGATAGCGCATTTTGGCCTTGGCCAAGCTACAGCCATTGACCAAGTAGTGGTGAAATGGCCAAGCGGCACCGTGACAACCATCGAAAACCCTGAGATCAATCTTCAACATACCTTGGTGGAAGCAGGATGCTTACTAGACCCAGTAGATGTGCTCGTGGATGGACCAACATCGCTTTGTCCAGGTCAACAAGTGACATTGTCTGCACCAGCTGGCGAGTCCTATACTTGGAGCAATGGCGCCACTAGTCAAACGATCTCTGTGGCCAATGAAGGAAACTACAGCGTGGTTGTTTGGAACGCAGACAATTGTGCTGCATTGAGCAACAACGTGGTAGTTCACATGATCGATCAAGAAGAACCTACCGTGGAAGCGCAAGGAGAATTGTCGTTCTGCCAGGGCGGCGAAGTGATCTTGACATCAACTCCTGCCTTGACCTACACTTGGTCCAATGGTCAAAATACCCCTTCTATCGTGGTGACGCAAACAGGCGATTACCATGTGGATATCGAAGGTGCTTGCTCCGGAGTGCAATACCAAAGCAATGTAATTCACGTGGAAGTTTTGTCAAACGAATCTCCATTGACCAATGACGTGACCATCGGTGAGGCAGGCAACACTACACTGTATGCAAGTGGCTCCAATCTCACATGGTACGATGCTGAGACAGGAGGCAATTTAATTGGAACAGGCGACTTTTTCAATACTCCTTTTATTGATGCAAGCACAACCTATTGGGTGTCTTCACAAGCAATCTATGGCGGTGGCACAGTGGCAGGTGGAAAGTTGGACAACACTGGCGGTGGTGGTTTGCCATCAACGGGTGGAAGACTTTTCTTCGATATCACGGATCCTTGCACTTTGAACCAGGTGACAGTGTACGTCCCAGACAACGGAGTGGAAGGCAATCGCACCGTCGAGTTGTATGACAACGGCGGCAATTTGCTCAATAGTGTGGTAGTAAATTGCAGTTTTGGTGCGAATGTCATCGATCTCAATTTCGATTTCGAAGCAGGTAGCTATCAGATCGGTTGCCTCGAGAACAACCTTTTCCGCAATTCCGCGGAGGTGACGTATCCATATGGCATTGGCGATGTGGGTAGCATCACCAATAGCACCTTTGGAACTT
Source organism: Flavobacteriales bacterium (assembly GCA_027488055.1). GTDB lineage: Bacteria > Bacteroidota > Bacteroidia > Flavobacteriales_D > Sanyastnellaceae > CANHSF01. Next base: position 9,675 of record JAIYCK010000176.1, read on the forward strand.
CTTACTACTACTATTTCTACAACTGGCAAGTAAGCTTACCGTCAGTGACATGCGAAAGCGATCGTGTGCCTGTAACAGTTGACATTGTCAGTTTAGCTGAGTTGGAGAATCCGTTGAACATCTCAATTTATCCTAATCCGAGCAACAGTTTCATACAGATCACTGCTGGTCAGTTGATTGATATGGCTCAGATTCAAGTAGTAGATGTGATTGGTAGAGTAGTATACAGCAAGCGCGCAAGCAACTTGACCAGCGAACGCATCGATGTATCTGAACTTGCCACTGGCGCATATCAAGTGCTAGTAAGTGATGGCAATGTCACCAGCAAATTGAATGTGATCATCGAATAATACATGATCTAAATGATATAAAAAAGGCTCCAATTGGAGACTTTTTTGTTTTTAGTAATGTGGATTGCGCGATCCAATCCGCGACCAATCATGCACAAAGGTTCTTGTATTCTTTGGATCATATTGTGCAGCTGAGCTGAAATAAGCCAACGATGTTCTCATTGCTGTGCTTTTTGAAATAGGTTCGTTTGTCCTAACTTCGCTGCCTATGCAAATGAATCTGACATGGATAGAACTTAAAAAATGGTTGGGGGACAATCGTCTCATGCGCCGATTTTTTATCCCTGCTTTCATCTTGTGCATTGGCTTTTTTGTCTTGGAGCAGATCAATATGCGTAATGAGTTTGCCGACTTCAGAGTGTACTACGATGCGGCCAAAGCGCTGCGCCAAGGGGACCAAGTATATCATGTGGCATTTGGGGTAAGTAGTGGTTTTTATAAGTATTCACCCGCAGCGACCATCCCCTTTTTGCCGTTGACGTTCTTGCCATTTGCGTGGGCGGCTGCGGTTTATTTTTTCTTAATCGCAGCGGCAATCATTTCATTCTTTCTATACTGTGTTTTTTTATTGAGTCAAGTGTGGCCAGCAGCCATGGACAAAAAAGTGGTCATTTTTACCCTTATTACGGCGATTGTTTTTGGCGCTGACCATATAGAAAGGGAGTTGCATTTGGGCAATGTCAACATGCTACTCATGTGCATTGCGACGCTTGCGTTTGTGGCCTTGTATCGCAAGTCGGATCTGATTGCGGGTGTGTGCTTGGGATTGATTTTGCTATTTAAACCTCATTTTTTGATTCTTCTACCATACCTCCTCTTCAAAGGAAAATGGAGGGCATTGATCTGCCTCGCACTGACCATGGCCTTGGGTTTGTTTGTGCTATCGCCTTTTATTGGTTGGACTCAGAATTGGTATTTGCAAGGGGAATGGCTGAAAGCGATGGGTGCACACAATGCAAGATTGGAACTCAGTGCAAATACAATCTACGGACTGATCAATGTGTATGTGTTCAATTCAAAATGCAATTCTACCTTGGTGTGGTTGACACTCGCAGTGGTAGGAGCCATCTACGCAGGCTGGTTGTTTTACCTGAATCATAGCACCAAAATAAAAGGAATCGATTGGATCGAATGGTCAGCGCTGCTGGCGCTGATCCCTAGCCTGACCCACACCGATACCGAACATTTCATGTTCTCGCTGCCTTGCGTTATATATGTGTGTTATATGCTTTTCCAAAAGAAAGTGGTCAGATATCGGTATGTCGTTCTGGCTCTTATGATCCTTGCATTTTTTCCATATTGTCTTAATTCGCCCGACATTGTAGGAAGGAAAATGCGCCATTTCTTTGATGAGGCGGGCGGTTTGGGATTGGCCAATTTGATGATTATTACAGCAACCATCATCGTAAAAATGCAACATCCCAAGGGGTGGCGTGAGATAGCTGCAAAGCCTTGATTTATTTGAGGTGTATGATAAGCTTTTGTCCTGGACGGATATCATCACCGCAATGATTCCATTTCTTGATGTCGGACTCTGACACACCTTTGAATCGCTTCGCAATTTTCCACAAGGAGTCGCCATTTTTCACGATATACACTTGTTCTTTAGATGCAGTTTCAGGTTTTCTGTTTTCTGTAGATGCTTTTTGATCTGGCTTTTCAGCGGGTTTCGGGGCTCCAACTTTTGGGATCTTGAGCACTTGTCCGGGTTGGATTTTCGTATGCTTCATTTGATTGGCTCGCTGAATGGACCGGACGCTCACATGATGTTTTTTAGCGATGCTTCCCAATGATTCGCCTTTTCTAACTGTATGTGTGCCGTTGGTGGATTGCGCTGCTTCCATTGGTTTGGCGGGCTTCCATCGGGCGATACTATCTTGCATGGACGGCCATTTTTGGGCATTTTCCATCCAGATATAATAGGGTACTTTCTTCGACCCAGGCACCAAATGGTCTCCAGTAATGATCGGATTCATACCCAATAAGGCGGTGTGCTTTTCTTGTAAAACTGCCTCAAGAGCGGCAATAGCGATCGTATCCGTCACGCGGATAGGCGAAAAGAACTGCATCGCATCAAAATAATAGTGCTGGTAATTGTCCAGTCGCATGGCAGGAATGAAGGTCGATGCATGCACTAGAAATGAAATCTCGAGTTGCCAATCTGCAGGCAAGGAATCATATTGAATGGGCGCGTAAGCCATAACCGCTGGGGCGCCATGGAGAAACAAGAGCAAGGTAAGAATGGGATCTTGGTGCCTGTCAAAAAGCGCTTTGAGGTGGCTTACAGCTGCCTTGGTGGTAAAATCGCCACCACGTCTTTCATCGAAATCATTTTGAATTTCCAATCCGATTTTGCGGGCCGTTAGATAATCCAATCCCCACAAACCGCATCGATTTTGATCACTTTGATAATGCTGATTGAGTCCACTGGCTAAAAGGGGTAGATAAAGAAACTCAGCGGGCAAACCCGATTTCTGAATTTCCTTGAGGAACAATGGATGATAGAGATCCATCAACGAACAGATACGAGCAATTCTTTCGGTATCACCTTTGGGCTGCCATATCCTCTTGAACATAGCCTGATCAACAGCTGAAAGACTCCATTGATGCCGACCGAATTGGAAGTGCGTGGCCGTATCAAATGCCAATGGCATGTCAATGGGTTGTTGGTAGAGTTTGGGAGAACCCTCGAGCAGAGTGGTAATAAGCCATTGTTGTTCGGATTGCGAGAGACGAGCAGTCATCTCATCTGCAAATGGCTGTGCCATAAGATAGCTGTCGTTTGATTCGCAAACAAAAGACAGAACCAACAACCAAAGGGAGGCAAATGACTTCATTATAAAAAGATCAAAGCGAGGATGATGAATACAACGATAAAGAGCAGGTAATACCACACATCCACAAACCAAGGGTAGTATTCATTGATATAATCCAACCATTTTTTCATAGGTGCAATTTAGGGAAATGACTTCCGACTGCAAATATGAAAATTCAATTTGCACCAATTAAGGGAGTAAGAGGCCTCATTGATATGGACAGACAATCGTGTGGAACGATGAGTTATCCACATTCAAACATAATGAGCGCAATATTGGCTCTCTGGAATTTGTTTAGGTTGCGATCACAAACAAGTCATTTCTACTTTTCAATAGAAATGGAATTTACTGCCTTTAGCCAATGAATAAGTAGAGAGCCGAAATAGATACGGCTATCATCACCCATTTGCGCGAGCGAGTGGTCATTATTGAGTGTGTGTAGTTAAGGATCATAACGATACGAATATGCAACCGACCGAACGCTCGTTCGAAAGTTCCTTTGATCAGTTTTCCATATTCAAAAGTGAATAGCGAAGTCAACTTTTCGTTGTGAATATCTCAAATGCCAGCATGTTAACTGAAATGAAATTCCATGTTTATTTGAAATGCTGAAAGACAAAAAGTCGACGTAACAAGTGGTAATTAAAATTTTCTGATAGATCAACAATGTTTTGAAGTGTTATAGTTTCATGGTTTTTGGTTAATTAAGAGAGAAGAGCCACTTTACTGCAAGGAAGTGGTTCTTTTTTTTCACTCCATTTCAGATGTATTTTTGGCCTGAGTCTTGAATTGGCCATAATAAAGAATACACATGTCAGCAATCTACAATAAGCATTTACACAGTCCTGTCTTATGGATTCTTTTCATTTTGTTGACTGCTGCAGGTTGCAGTCAAAAGAAACATTTAATGGCAGACGCCAAGCAAATGGAAGAGGCAGGTATGTTGCAATCCGCCATGGAATCGTATCGATTGGTATATGATCAATATCAAGAAGGAAGTGCCTTGATCTCAATGAATCGAGTCAGCCAACAATTACTCAATCAAAAGTGCAATCAGGCAGTGGCGCTTTGCATGGCTGGGCAGCATGATGAAGGCCTCAATCTTTTTGCAGAGGCCAAAAGGTTTCAACAGGCGAATAGCCAATACGAAATAAAGATGCCATTGAATGCAGAAACACAAATCCAACAGTGTAAAACTGGATACATTCAAGAGATGGTCAACCAAGCGGAGTCCGCATTGATGAGTTTGGAATTGAGTAAAGCGGAAACATTGGTGAATAAAATATTTTCGTTGGATTATGATAATGTAGAAGCGAAGAGTTTGACGCTCCTGTTGGAAATCATCCCATCCTACAATGAAGGGCAAAAGGCCTTCGAACTCGAAATGTGGAGAGATGCCTATCGTGCGTTCGACAAAGTTTGTCGCTTGGATGCCAGCTACCGAGATGCCAAAGTCAAACGGGATGAGGCGCTTCAAAATGGGCACGTATCGTTAGCTTACATCATCAAAGACGGTGTGGCTCCTATCAAAGTCGCTCAAAGTCTTGGATCAAGTATCAAGGGTGAGTTGCTCAATCTCAAGGATCCGTTTTTAGATTTACTCGAAAGATCCGATCTCGAGATTCTGATCAGGGAACAGCAGTCCTCGCTGAGCGCTGAATACGACGGAGATAAAGGGCCAGAGGCCGGAAAATTGAGAAGAGCCAACTACATACTATACGGCGAAATCATCGCATATAAAATCAATACGGAGCCAGAACGCACGCAGAAATGCGATTGCGGAGCAACCTTGGGTATCTACTCCGATAAGGTTGAATGTTTTGAATACAACCAACGGAGGTCGTTGGAACTCAGTTTGAGATATCAGCTGGTCGATGCCGAGTCAGGTAAAATTTTCATGGCAGACGTCATTCAAACGAATAAATCCGATGTGAGTGTGCGCTACGATTTTGAAATTGGAAAGAAAATATCGCTTACATCCATCACTTTGCAGCGCGAACACGACGTTGATTTGACCAAAATGAAAGAGCCTAAAGAGGATCTATTGCTATCTGAGAGTGAATTGTGCAATTTGGCAAATGATCAAATCGCCAAGGAGATTGCAAAGAAAATGGCGGATTTCAATCCTTGAGATGGGAGCGCAAGGCCATTAATTGCGGCAACAGAGCTGTTTGTTCATCATTCAAAATTTCGAAATGGCAATACACACGCCGTTCTTCATCTGTCATTTGAGCGCGCATTCTTTCTTCAATTTCTTCTGGATTCATTCCATTCCTTTGCTGCACTCGTGCCAATCGCAGGGATTTTGGCGCAGTTACTTGGACGATGAAATCACAATCTTTGTAGCTGCCCGATTCGATCAGGATGGCCGCCTCCTTGGCCACCCAAGCGACGTGAGCATGCGCTGCGCGCCACGTTTCAAATCGCTCTTTTAAAAAGGGGGCTAAAATATTTCCCATAAGTGCCTGATGTGACGCATTGGCAAACAACCGATCGGCCAATACCTTCGATTGCAAATGCGCACCAATGAAGATGTCAGCACCAAAATGAAGTACCGTCTCCGCTCGAAGCGACGCATTTTCCAGATAGAGCTGCTTCACCTCCGAATCGGCATCGAAAACAGGTATTCCCATTAATCTCAAAGCACGCGCCACAGTGGACTTCCCGCTGCCGATCCCTCCTGTCAATCCAATGAGTTTTTGTGCTACTGCCATGCGGTAAAAATACGAAGCTTAGAGTGGTTTGGTAGTTTCAATCTTCCCTTGCAATCAGCAGGTTTTCAACGTTTATTTGCAAAAAAATTCCACCCAATGGCCCGACTCATAGCCCCAAGCGTTCTTTCCGCTGATTTTGGTAACCTCCAGCGAGACATCGAAATGATCAATGCTTCCAATGCGGATTGGTTTCATGTGGATGTGATGGATGGCGAATTTGTACCAAATATTTCGTTTGGCTTCCCTGTGCTCAAGGCATTGCAGAAGCATGCAAAAAAACCTTTGGATGTGCATCTTATGATCATCCAGCCAGATCGCTATATACAAGCTTTCAAGGAATGTGGAGCAGATGTGTTGACGGTGCATTATGAAGCGTGTACCCATCTCCATCGCACCATCCAAGCCATCAAGGCAGAAGGTATGAAAGCCGGCGTGGCTCTCAATCCCCATACCAATGTAAATGTGTTAGAGGATATCCTGATGGATGTGGACTTAATTTTAATTATGAGCGTCAATCCAGGTTTCGGTGGACAAAAGTTCATCGAGCGGACCTTGGACAAGGTGAAAGCGGTCAATCAAATGCGTGAGAGGTCAGGAGCTTCCTTCTTAATCGAAGTAGATGGTGGTGTGTCAGATCTCAATGCCAATAAGCTTTTTGAGGCTGGTGCAGATGTCCTAGTAGCAGGTAATTACGTCTTTGCGCATCCGAATCCAATGGCTGCGATAGATGCTATTAAGTAGTTTATAATTTATAAGTATTATTCGATTGTTGAAACTAATTTAAATTGTTGGCGTTAAAATCGGTTTGGTAACCCCGCTTTTCAATTGAAAAGTCCCTTTATGAATAGTGTCGTATATCAAAGGATATAGACACATTTTAAACCTAACCCAACTTTAAATGACTAAGATTTACGATCGAGTGAGGGCAATCGTGCCTGCCACACCAAATCAGAATCGATTCTCATTATGGCTTTCTGCTATTTTGATGACTGTTTCTTTTTCTGCCAACGCCCTGTGGATTCAAAATGCGGTGACCACACCTCAAACATGCTCCCAACAGGGTTCCTTGAGCTTCAGCATCATGGATGGAACTCCGCCCAGCTATGCTCATGTGACAGTCATCGATGTCAGTGGAAGGGAAGTGGAAACCTTGTTCAAAGGAATGGCACAGACCGACACCTTATATGAATTTGGCTTGGATCAGGAAAGTTATGCGGCAGGCAGCTACACGTTGCGAGTGGTAGTAGGCGACACCGTTTATAGTCAGCGCATGATGGTTTTGGACACTGGTAGCAGATAAAAAACAGTATCATAAGCACCATATAATAGGTGTATAAAATTGCAGCGGGATCTCCATGAGGTCCCGCTCTTTTTTTGAGTTGAATTCGGTCACATGAACGATGTCGCGGGTTTAGGCATTCAGATTCTAACATTTTACCCATCGCTTTCAAAAGCGTTCCCATTTGGCCTATAAAAAAACGGTTCACAGAAGCTTAATTTTGGTTTTGATGGACATTAAATTCAATATTTATATGAAATTAATGTGTTGTCATCATGAAATGCGCGTCCATTTTTTGTAAATTAAGGTCTAATATTTGGAAACAAAATGTTTTGAATGAAAGCAAATTAAGTTATTGAAAATCATATATTTTATCGTGTTTTGTTCGCATGATGAAGGTGGCTTTTACAAGGGTCAAAAAGGCGACTTCTTCCAAATTAGGGAAAATATTTTGATAAATATTGCGACGAAACAATCAAATGTTTCGATGAATTAGTATATTTGCAGGGATTAATTGCGCGTTGTCGTCGATGATCAAAAACGGATTCTATTAAAGTATTAACCAAACACCAAAATTCCTAATGGAAAAGCTTTACTCTGCTATTGTTAGCAATCGTTTTGCAAAAATCCTGATGTTCTGTTGTCTTAGCATTTTTACCTTGTCCAATGTGGCGTTGGCACAATGTAGCAATGTCACCAATGGAGGTTCCATTGGGAGCAATCAATCAGGATGTGTAGGATTCGATCCTGCTGCGTTTACCAATGTCTCCAGCCCAAGCGGTGGAACGGGTAATTTAGAAGTCATTTGGATGTATTCAAATGCCCTTACGAGTTGGGTATTGACTCCCATTTCTGGCGCCACAGGACTGACTTATGACCCAGGACCAGTGTATGAGAGTACCAATTTTCGTCGTTGCGCTCGCAGAGCGGGTTGCAGTTCCTATGATGGGGAATCCAACGATGTATACATCGAAGTAACGGCATGCAGCGTGTGTAACAATGTCACCTCGGGTGGTAGTCTTTGTTGCAATCAATCTGGCTGTCCCGGTTTTGATCCTGCCAACATCGCTTCAAGCGCAAATCCATCAGGTGGCTCAGGCGCCCTTGAAATTGTTTGGATGTATAGCAGCGCATCTACTGGTTGGAACTTAACACAAGTTGCCGGTGCTACAGGATTGTCATACAATCCAGGCCCCGTGTTTGAAGATACATATTTCCGTCGTTGCGCTCGCCGCGCTGGTTGTTCAAGTTATGTTGGTGAATCAAATGATGTTTTCATGGATGTGACCAATTGCTGCACAGACCAAATAACATCGATTGTCATCAATGACCTAAATGGCGGTTCCGATATCGTTTTGTTCAATGGCGCAACTTTCAATGCGGGTGATTTACCCTCTTCATGGAATGTAGAGGCGTTTATCTCTGGAGGCGAAAGCGTTCAATTCAATTGGAGTGGCAATGCGTCTTATAGCCACGTCGAAAACCAAACTCCATATCGCTCAACGGGTGACAATGTGGCCCTGAATTTCGGAGCGGGTACATACACTTTGAATGCGCTTCTTTTCAACGCAGACAATGCGTCTGGCAGCCAATGTGACAGTGAAACAATTACTTTCACAATCAACGCTTGTAGCAATGTCACCAATCCAGGTGTCATCGGTGTTGGTCAATCTGGTTGTGCTCCTTATGATCCCTTCCCATTTGTTTCTATTTCTGCTGCAAGCGGAGGTTCTGGAACATTGGAATATGCTTGGATTTATCGCAATGCCTCAACGGGCAATCAATGGGTAACCATCCCCAATAGCAATACTGCAACGTACGATGCTCCAGCTGTTTCTCAAACAACTGAATTCCGTCGTTGCGCTCGCCGAAGCAATTGCACCGATTTCATTGGTGAAAGCAATATTTTGGTGGTGAGCATCACATCCAATTGCACTCCAACGGACATTTGTTACATCAATAATTATTCGACGGGTGACCCACGTTCATTTTATATTCCAGGCTTCGGTACCCAGTTTTCTTCCACCTCCTCTGATCCTTTGCGTATCGAGCGATTTGCAAATGGCCATGCACACATTGTAGGAACCATTCAGCGCAACTCAGATAACAATCAAAAGTTTTTCATCAGTTTTTGGTTTGATACCAAAAGCACTTTCATGCAATGGATTGCAATGGGCATGGCTCCGCACAATCCCGATCAAGGTGATGAGACCACTTGGACTTATTACAAATGGAGCACTACTTTGAAAAGCTTCATGATTGGACAAGGATCTCTTGCTGGTGTAAATCTCAATGTATTCAATAGCGTAAATGGCGCTGTATATGGTCTTCAACTTGGCAATGGAGCTGGCTCAATCATGACCGATGCCAATGGAATCAGCACATGGTTCAGCTATGATGGTACACATACTGGAAATGGAGATATCAACGGTATCTACGCATGTCCTCCGGTTTGCAGCAATGTCACCAATGCAGGTGTGATTGGCATCGAACAGTCTGGCTGCGCTCCATATGATCCATTCCCATTTGTTTCCATTTCTGCTGCAAGCGGTGGTTCTGGAACATTGGAATATGTTTGGATTTATCGCAACGCTTCAACGGGCAACCAATGGGTGACGATTGCCAATACAAACGCCGCCACTTATGATGCACCTGCAGTCTCTGAAACCACAGAGTTTCGTCGTTGTGCGCGTCGCAGCGGCTGTCCTGATTTCATAGGTGAAAGCAATATTTTGGTCGTGAGCATCACGTCCAATTGCACGCCAACAGAGATTTGTTATATCAACAACTACTCGAATGGTGACCCACGTGTTTTTTGGATTCCTGATTTCGGAACTGATTTCACTTCCACGTCTTCGGATCCTTTGCGTATCGAGAAATTTGCAAATGGACATGCGCACATCGTGGGCACTATCCAGCGCAACTCGAATAGCAATCATAAATTTTATGTGAGCTTCTGGTACGATACCAAAAGCACTTTCATGCAATGGATTGCAATGGGCATGGCTCCTCACAATCCCGATCAA
>JAIYCK010000323.1 GCA_027488055.1 Flavobacteriales bacterium
AAGCATCATACCTATTGCCAGTATCGAGGAAGCATTGGAATACAAGAGCAAAGGATATATCGTGGGTGCGGAGCGCGACGGTCAAATAGTAGAAGGATTTGATTTTGGCAATTCGCCGTACGCGTATATGAATCCTGATTTTGTCGGCAAGACATTGGTGCTCACCACCACGAATGGAACACAGGCCATCAACATTGCCAAAGAAAACAAGATCATTGTGATTGGATGTTTGAATAATTTGGATCACTTGTGCAATTGGTTGGCCGAACAAAACAAAAACGTCTTGATTTTGGCAAGTGGTTGGAAAAATAAAGTGAATTTGGAAGACACTATTTGTGGCGGAGCGATTGCAGATATGTTGCTCGAGACGCGCAAATTTCGCAGTGATGAAGATAGTACCGTTGCGGCCAAGTTCATCTATCGCTCGGCACGCGAACATTTATGGAGTTTCCTCCGGGCCTCATCCCATCGCCGTCGTTTGATCAAACTCAATATTCAACGCGATGTAAAGTACTGTTTGACACTGAATACAGTGCCTTGCATTCCCGTGCTCATCGATGGCGAACTGGTAAAGTTGGATGAGCACAACGAGTCGAAATTACTAAATACCATTACCGCATAATGTCATTCCGTCGCACACATATTGTTTTTGGAGTGGCAGTCGTATGGCTTGCCTCAATGGCATATCGGTCGGGTGATCATGTGTGCGCGCATCCAACTTGGGGATTTTTTGGGCATAAAAAAATAAATGAACTAGCAGTTTATACGCTTCCAGCAGAGTTATTCGGTTTCTACAAATCCAATATGGAATATATGATCGAACACTCTGTGGATCCCGATAAGCGGCGCTATGGAGTAGTGGGAGAAGCCGAATGCCACTACATCGATATGGATCACTACATCGACAGTGCCCATCCCAATCCATTTGAAAATGTACCCCGTTATTGGAACGAAGCGGTGCTCAAATTCAGTGAGGACAGTTTGAGAGAGCATGGCATTGTGCCTTGGAATGTGAGCTTGGTGCAATCAAAACTCACATCTGCTTTTCGCAACAAGGATGTCAAGAAGATACTTCGGTTTTCTGCCGAAATTGGTCATTACATCGGCGACGCGCATGTCCCTTTGCATACCACCAGCAATTACAATGGCCAACAAACGGGGCAGCGTGGTATACATGGATTTTGGGAGAGTCGTCTGCCTGAATTGTATCACAGAGATTACGATTTCTTTGTGGGCAAATGCTTCTACATCGAGTCGCCACTGCATTACATCTGGGATCGAGTAGAGGAGAGTTTTGCGGCTGTGGACAGCGTGCTTCATTTTGAGCGTGATCTCAATTCGGCTTATTCTGAAGACCAAAAATACAGTTTTGAAGCACGGGGTAATACCACGGCCAAAGTATACAGCGAGGGGTATAGTAAATCGTACAGTGATATGCTAGATGGCCAGGTGGAAAGACGCATGCGCAGTGCGGTTGTCTCGGTTGGTAGCTTTTGGTATACGGCTTGGGTCGATGCTGGCCAACCTGATATGGCGGCGATGATGGTGAATCCGATCGATGTGTCACCTGATACCTTGGTGGAAGATGAAAAAGTACGCCGCGTGCGGGATCATGAATGATCTAAAAGTCCAGTGTTTTGGGCTTCAACCTCAATCGAAAAAATGAGAATGTCTATTAGCCGACAGGGGCGAACAAAAACTTGTTGGGACTGACCAAATTAGTTTTTACCGCATACATGACAATGGCAGCGGTATTATTGATTCCAAGTTTTTGTAGAATGTTTTTGCGATGTGTGTTCACCGTATGCGGGGACAAGAATAGCTTTTCTGCAATCTCTACATTGGTATAGCCTTCGGCGATCAACTTGATGATTTCCAATTCGCGTTCCGAAATATTCACGGCTTCACAATTGAATTCCTTGATGTCCATGTCGTTGACATCGATGTGCTCTTTGCGCAAGGTTTCCAAGATTTGCCCACAAAAGAATCGACCGCCAGAGCTCGTTTCGCGAATGCTCTCTACAATCTCGTTGATGTCACAGTCTTTTTTGATGTAACTGCAAACACCAGCGCGTAAGGCATGCATGATGGTGACACCTGTTTGCTCTCCTGTGATGGCCACCATCCGTGTTTTTGGGTGCAGACGTGTTATTTTTTGAATCGTATCGATCGAGAAAGTGCGGGCTGCAAAGTCGATCAAAACCACATCTGCCTGAAAACTCTTCATCATATCGAGCAACTGATCCTCAGTGCTGGCCTCACCGAGCAACTCCAAATCACTGTACGAACTGAGCAGGGCAGTGAGCCCCGTTCGGATCAATTGGTTGGTATCGGCGATAATGATGCGTGACATGGTGCAAATATCTTACTTAAAATGGTTCTAAATAATATTTTCTTCGATTTTGTTCGCAGAAATATGCACAAAACAATGACGGAAATGATCCAATCTGATTTTTGAGCTGAAAATGAAAGTGATAGCAAATATTGGGACCTTGCTTCGATATTTTTAACTTCAGCCTTCAATGAATGTGTTAAATTTGTTAAGCGCAGATGACTTGATGTCATGCAACTTAGGCAGTTGAAGCACGTAATGAACCCTTTGAACACTATGACTCCATTTCGTCTCTTTGTGGCGACCATCGCCTTTTTATATTTCCTAGTTCCTTCTCGAGCTCAGATCATTATCAACGAGGGCTGTCACCGCAATTACTTATCCTATGTGGATGAGGACAATGATAACAGCGACTGGATTGAGCTTTTTAACAGCGGCTCAGAGGCCGTCGATTTGTTTGGTTATGCCTTGTCCGACGAGGCAGATGAGCCTAATCAATGGGAATTCCCTCACCTTATCATGCAGCCTGGCGAGTACCTCGTTGTTTTTTGCAGCGATAAGAATCGTTTTGTAATGTCCTCTTTTCAGCAAGCCACCACGGTGTATGGATTTGTGCCTCAAGCTGGATGGAATGAACATCCTTTCGAGGCTCCTTACGTGTGGGATGGTGTGTCCAACTTGGTCATTAATACCTGTTCATACAACAGTCAAGGGTATACCTCCAATTCCATTTTCAATCAAAGTGACATGGGGTATATATGCTCCACTTTTCAATACGTGGACGGCAGCGATGCAAGTTGCACCGCATCCACAGGCGGGGTTTCCACTTGGCGACCCAATATGATGCTCAATGGAATAGTCGTTGGTGAACAGACACTGACCAATGAGAATACTTCTTATCCTGCACCCTACGGCAATTGGTATTTTAGTGCCCGTCATCAATTCTTGATCCGTGCCGACGAATTGGCAGCGGCAGGTCTTGTTGCTGGAGAAATCTCCTCCATGGCCTTTGACGTAGCTGCCACTGATCCAACCTATTACGATTATTTGGATATCAAGATTTCATCGGTCAGCGAGAATAGTCTTTCCGAGGTTTTTATCAATGTGGGTGGACAGGAGTTTCACACCAATTTTAAGCTGAGTTCCGAAGGCGAAACGGTTTATTTGTTTGATGCCGCCAATACATTAGTAAGTCAATTGACGGTAAGCGGCATCACTCCCGATGTGAGCACTGGACGTTTTCCCAATGGATCGAATAATGTCGTCATTTTTGAACAGCCCACTCCAATGGCTGTGAATGATCAAGATCCTGCTTTTGGCGTGGTTGGAACACCCATCGCCACTGTGGAGTCTGGTTTTTTTACTGCACCTGTGAATGTGTCATTGGTGAATCCCAATGAAGAACCTACCCAAATGTATTTTACAACCGATGGAAGCGAGCCAACTCCGTTCAGCACGCTGTATGAAGGGCAAGTGATACCGGTGTATACTTCCAAAATCATCCGTGCAAGGGCATTCAAAACGGGTTATGTGGCATCGCCCATCATGACGCATTCCTATTTCTTCAATGTCAATCACATTACCCCGATTATATCTGTGGTCACTGACAATGTGCATTTGTATGGGGAACAAGGAATGTTTGACAATCCATACAATGACTGGTTGAAACCTGCGTATGTGGAATACTTTGATTCAATCCCTTCGCATCCGCTGATATTTGCTCAGCACTCGGGGATGATCATGGATGGAGGAGCGGGCGGCAGCCGAGGCAATCCGCAGCGATCGTTTCGATTGAAATTGGCCGATGGCGCATTGGGAGAGCAGCCTGTTGGTTTGCCCATTGTGCCCACTATGCCCAATAGAGAAGTGTACAGCGATTTTTATTTGCGCAACGGCAGCAATCAATATTTGGTGCTGCCCTATAAAGATGCGGCGCAAGTGCGCATGATGAGCGAAGGTTCAAACAATTATTTCAGTACTTGGAGACCTGTATCAGTATACATCAATGGGGATTATTTTGGACTCTATGAGTTGCGCGACAAATTCAACAAGGAAAAATTTGAGGTAGAAGACACCGCCTCATCCAATACCATCGAAATTTTGTCTCAGAGTTATTTCTATGGAGGGGTGTTGCGCGCAGTGGATGGTGATGTCGATCATTTTTACGAGAGTTATGAGGCCACCATGGCACTGGATGCGGAGAGTGATTCTTATTGGAGTGAGGCGGATCAATATTTTGATCTGAGGTATTATGCAGATTACATCAGCGGGGAGACCTGGATGGGCAATGTGGACTGGCCGTACAACAACATCAAAATATATCGATCCAATGCCACCAATAATCGTTGGCGTTTTGCTATACAAGATTTGGAATTGGCCATGCAGCCCAATGGTTGGACCGATTGCTTCCACAATGGATTGGACTTTTTGGACGACCAAGGAGGAAGTCCTTATTCCAATGTGTGGATCAAAAGCATCGCCAATCCAACGTTTAAGGCCTATTTCATCAATCGATTTGCAGATTTGATGAACAGCAATTACAAAGCAGAAAGGCTATTGGCCATTGAGCAGCATTGTTTTGATCAAACAGTGGTGGAAATGCAGAATGAATACGCGCGGTGGGGTGATCCATGGAATATAGATGGACAAATGGAGTATTTCTACAACAACCACCTCACATTCCAAGAACAATTGACCTGCCGCACAGAGGTGATGCAGCAGCACCTGGGAGAATATTTCAGCATGCCCGCGTTGGATGTCACGCTCAATGTATTTCCACAAGGTGCGGGCACCATTCGGATCAGCACGTTGCAACCCACCACATATCCTTGGACAGGCAGGTATTACAACGGTGTGCCTGTGCGTATCGAGGCAGTGGCCAACGAAGGATTTACA
>JAIYCK010000082.1 GCA_027488055.1 Flavobacteriales bacterium
ATTGGCATTCTTCATGAATGCCGCCATCGATCAGCAATGCGAAAAATACATTCGTGCGCATAAACTGGAAGCCATGGTGGAGCGCGCATTGCAAAGCAAATACGAAGATCGAGCCTGCGAGCGCCCCCGTTACCAAGGCGAATTGCCCGAGGGCAATGACGGACTTGGATTGCTGTTGCTCGGTATCACCGGCGACGAAGTGCTGGATCCAGAAGTGTATGAGCGTATCAAACAGGAAACCCTCACCCAGGTGCGCGGTACTGTGCAGGCCGATATATTGAAAGAAGATCAGGCACAGAACACCTGCATTTTCTCCACCGAATATGCCCTCCGTTTGATGGGCGATGTGCAAGATTATTTCATCCGCAACAAGGTGCGTAATTTTTACAGTGTGTCCATTAGTGGGTACCACATTGCGGAGGCCGGTGCCAATCCGATTACACAGCTTGCCTTTACCTTGGCCAATGGATTTACCTATGTCGAGTATTACCTCTCGCGCGGCATGGACATCAACGAATTTGGTCCCAACCTATCGTTCTTCTTCAGCAATGGCGTGGATCCCGAATATGCGGTGATTGGCCGAGTGGCGCGTCGCATTTGGGCCAAGGCCTTGGCGCGCAAATACGGCGCCAATCCGCGGGCTCAGATGTTGAAGTATCACATTCAAACCAGCGGACGATCCTTGCATGCGCAAGAGATTGACTTCAATGACATCCGCACCACCTTGCAAGCGCTGTATGCCATTTATGACAATTGCAATTCATTGCACACCAATGCCTACGACGAAGCCATTACCACGCCTACAGAAGAGAGCGTGCGCCGTGCCATGGCCATTCAATTGATCATCAACAAAGAGCTTGGCTTGGCCAAAAACGAGAATCCATTGCAGGGCTCCTTCATCATCGAGGAGTTGACCGACTTGGTAGAAGAAGCCGTGTTGTTGGAGTTTGACAATATCACCGAGCGAGGCGGAGTACTGGGCGCCATGGAGACCATGTATCAGCGCGGCAAGATCCAAGAAGAATCCTTGTACTATGAGACCTTGAAACACGACGGTCGATTCCCGATCATTGGGGTCAACACCTTCTTGTCGAGCAAGGGCTCCCCTACCGTATTGCCCAAAGAAGTGATACGTGCCACGGAGCAGGAGAAAGAGTATCAGATCAGCATGTTGAACAACCTGCACGCTGCCCACTCCCACGCACTTGACCACACCTTGGCTAGGATCCAGCATGCCGCCATCCAGAACGAGAACATCTTTGACGAATTGATGGAAGCCGTAAAATATTGCTCACTGGGCCAAATCACCCACAGCATGTTTCAAGTGGGTGGGCAGTATAGGAGGAATATGTAAGGGGGATGTGACGAGGTTGTTTGATGCCGAAATGAGGTGAATGGGTTGAGAGTGGATTTTCAAACACCTCGGTTTTTTTGTGAAGCTTTTATAATGTTCAAATATTTACCCTCACGAATAGCGCGCCCCACAAGCGCTCGATACTTTTTGCCGTTCATAGCTCCATAATTACCTTTTCGTAGCGTGATCTTTCGTGTCAAGCCTACGAAGTGTTGAGATGAAATGTTGATCTTTAAGTAATGGCTATTGGCAATGCTTCAAGGTTAAATAAACACCTTGATCCGCTCAGCAATTAATTTTAGGTATTCCTCCTTCCTTTGATCTTCTAAAAAAGATCTTTGGATCAACTCAGTGGCCTCGGGCATCCACTTTTCAATTCGCTTGTATACACTATCGACTTGTTTGTTGCTTAGGCTTAATACATTTCCGAATCGATCAAAATAACCTTTGCTGAAATTTTTCTTTTTACCACCCAACATTAAGGCACTTTCTTCTTTGTCCTTAGGCAAGATTAATTTAACATTCAATAAATCATAAAATGGAGCGAGACGCCAATCCTTTCCAGATCGGATCATAGAATAGTTCTTCAGATGCATATCGTTGTTTCCAATAACGTAATTAAAAACAGTCACTTCAAAAAATCTTAGCTTATCGTATAAAGTATTGATTGATAATTCGCCGATTGTTTTACCCAGTTGTTCCATGGTGCCCATGTATTTATCGGCCAACTCCAAAATTTGTAGAAAATCAATCATGTGGTTTTTAGTACCATCCTTATTGCGGTCGATTCGTTTGGTAATGAAGCATAATTCACCCGAAGCCAGGCGAATCATGTTGACTGGAACAATTTCAATTTTAAACAATTCCGCCAATTTCATGGACAGATGTTCATTTTCTGGCATTTGCGGATATGCCGCATTTTGAGGTTTCAAAATATAATGTCCATCCAGGGCGTTCAGAATGGTTAACCTCCCCTGCTTATCATTTTCCAATGCGTCTTTTATCCATCCCAAAGACAATTTTGGTTGAACTCCTGGGACAGTAATGGACAATTCAGCGGCTTCCTTGGCCAACTTTTCCATTTCTGTAAGTTTGTAGGGCAGAACCGGAGCCTCATTGGTGCCATAAAACAACTTCGCGCATATTGAATGATAATCCACCTCCTTCTCTTGCAGCGGTCTGTAGCAATATAAACATTTAGCCATTTGCATGTGCGTTTAAAGGGTGTACAGAAACAGCTCCAATTGCATTTTGACAGCAAGCGAGCAAAAGTCCCATCCTGTCATTTTTATTTATTCGCCAGCTTTCGGCAGCAATATTCAGCAACCAACCTTCCGGAATGAGACCATCGAAAAAGGGAAGCAATCTTTTACTTTTATAGGGCAATTCCCTCACAGGCAAATTGAAAGCTATAAACTGATTGGAATATTGGACGACATATGCTTCATCATAGACAAATACATAATCACCAGTGTCCTCTTCGGTCAAAGTTCCAGCTCTGACGTTGTTATATTTTATGATTGCTTGCCTCATGTGATTCTTTTATTGGCCCTACCACATGGCCAAACATTTTTAATACTTGGTTTACTCTGGCTAGACTGAGATTTTCTTTCTCTTGTTCAATCTTACGAATGACTGTCAGCGCAACACCTGCCCTTTCAGCAAATTCCTCTTGGGTAAGATTCAATGATTTTCGTCTCTGCTTTACAAATTCAGCTAATGTGTTCATGTTATATGCAATTGCATACAAATTTATGAAAACCATCCAAACTATACGTATTTACATATAAATACTTCAAAAACATCAGAATTATACGCATTTAGGTATAAAAAAGCCGTATTTACTGATTAAGATTGACCTTAGCTTACTTCAGTATTGAAACATGGAGCAAACAGAACCAAGC
>JAIYCK010000314.1 GCA_027488055.1 Flavobacteriales bacterium
CCGGGCAATTCGACCGATAATTTCTCGGGCGTGATTAACCTAGGTTGGAACTTCAATTTCTTCGGTCAAAACTTCAATCAGGTGGTATTGACTACCAAAGGAACCGTGGTGCTCGGAAACCAAGGATATATTGACTTTTTGCCATCCTCATTTCCTACGCCGCTCGGTACAGAAACCACACAGCAGCATGATCACATTTGCGCTTTTTGGAGTGATTTCGATTTTGGGAACACGGGTGAGTTGTACTACAAAGTGACCGACAACGCGATCTATATCAATTACATCGATGTAGGTTACTGGCCAGTACAGGGAGACAAAACCAACAGTTTTCAAATCATCATGTGTGCCGATGGCAGTGGTGTATTGCCGGAGGGTCAAAATGTACAATTTGTGTACCTCGACATGCAATGGGCCAACAGCCAAATCAGCGGAGCTACTGGCGGTTTCAATGCGGCTAGCAACATCGCTATTGTGGGTGCAGACCGCGTGAGCGGCAATGCTGGGTATACCTTCGGTCGCTACAATTTGGACAACGATGTTTTCAACGGTCCTTTTGGAGTCAATGCCAACCAGCAAGATGGTGTGGATTGGTTGGATGGTCGAATCATCACCTTCAATACTTCTATCAGCAATTTGTCGAACAACATTCCACCAGTGCCTATTGAGGACGCAACTTTGTGCGACACGACGTACTTGTGTCAAGGTGAATTTGCAGAATTTGAATTTGCTTACACTGCTCCAGAAAGCACTCAAAATGTGACATTGACTTCCAGCGTGGTGGGCTCAGGCTTCAACGCTACTGTTCAAAACCTCACCAACAGCGCCCAATTGGTGGACGCCATTTTTACGGCAGGTCCAGGGAACATAGGTACCAACGTGGTGACATTGACGGGTGTGGATAACGGTACGCCCAATGCCACTACTTCGATTTCCTACGTCTTTATCGTAACTGCCGATGTGGCGCAACCCATTGAAATATCTGGTAATTCGGTTTTTTGCGCGGGTAGCGAAACCATTCTAACGGCCACGCCGGGTTTTGATTCATATTTATGGACGAACGGCGATACCGACAACGAAGCCCTTATTGAAGAAGATGGACTGGTGACGGTCATAGGATTTGCCAACGGTTGCGAATCGGTGACCTCCATTGAATTAGAGGAAAGCGGACTTTTCATCCCAGAGTTGGTGTCCAACAACGAACCCATCGTGTTATGTCCTGGCGAAACAGCCGACGTTTGTTTGGAACAAGATTGGCCGGTGATCGAGTGGTTTATTTTCCCAGGTTACGACGGCGAATTTGTGCCGGGAGCCGCTACCAATCAGCAATGCACCCAGGTAACTGGAAATATTCAAGGTAATTATGGGGTACTAGTCACCGACTCCGCAGGTTGTCAAGGACAGAACATCCAATTGGTGCAAGTGACCAACAATTACATCGATGAGTCCAATGAAAATAACAACGGTAGCTATTGCGATGTGTTGGCACCAGTCACTTTTTCCGGCGGATTTACGAACCCAGCACAAGATAATTTGGTCATTTATGGTTTGAGCACCAATACTGCGGGCTGGCAAGGTTCTTACATCAACGTAACGATCTATCCTGCGGGCGGTGGTGATCCCGAGACCACTTTTTTGACCACCTTCAATACGTTCACTTTGTTCGACGACATATTGATTGGAGTGGGTGATAGCATTGTTGTTGAATATTTTGCCAATGGCAACAATTTTCAAGGTAACTCCTTGTGGGTGATCAACTGCGGCCAGAACACACCTACCATTATCAACGCACCGCTGACAACTGGTGAGGTATTCAATGCCTTATCAACTTGCACCAGTGAGCCGTTGGAAGGAGTATGGACCGTAACTGGCCCTCCGGGTTGGACTTTTGACAACAATGGATTTTACGATGGCACTTTTACCCCTGGCGACTACGGGGTATATAACTTGTGTTTCAGTGCGCCCGATTGCAGTACTGACAATTGCTACGAACTTATTTATACCTCCACACCAAGCATCAATACCGCTCAAGTGGATGTATTGTTGTGCAACCAGGAAACAGTAGAAGCCGAAGCCTTCTTGAGTGATCCAGTAGGCACTTCCACAGTAACTTGGACAGGTCAAGGTGTAGTGGCTTCCTCAGATGGCCTGAGCGCCACTGTGGGTCCATTTGGCAATGCATATGTGAGTACCACGGTCACCGTGACAGCGGCCAATGGCTGCGGTTCGGATAGTGATTCCTTCGAAGTGTCTTATCAACCACAGGTACCAACCCCATCTTTGACCAATGCCTTGGTGTGTCCAGGTGGTACGGTGTTGTTGGATCCAATTCCAGCTGCACAAGACAATGCTGCGATTACTTATTTGTGGGTGCCAGGCAACACGCAAAATTCAACCCTTACAGCGAGTGAAGGCAATTATGCACTCACTGTAGACAATGCTTGCAGCGAGCCTGTGACCATCAACGTAGCAGTGACAGAAGCACAGGCCCCCAACGTCACCGACAGCCCAGACCCATCTATATTGGAGTGCAACAACAGTCAAGTGACCTTGAGTGTGAGTGTACAAAATCCAAACAACTTTAGCGTGTCATGGAATGGTCAAGCAGGAAGCAACTCATTGACAGTATCCAACGACGGTGAATATTGCTGGGAAGTAGAGGACAATGCAGGCTGTAATTTGGTCTCTGAAGGCTGTGTAATCGTAGACATCAGCGGCGCGCCTGTTGTCAATGGAGGCAATGGCGATTTGATGGAGCTATGCCCAGGCGAATGTGAGACACTGAACTTGGCTGCAATCGGCGAAAATTTGAGTTATACATGGACCAGCAATTGCAATGGGTACTCCATCAGCAACGGTGGCGATAATGCTGATTTCTGCGCAGACAATGTGCCTTTGGCTTGCTTGGGAAGTACGATTGTAATGACCGGCACTGCATCCAATGCATGCGGCAGCGATCAAGCCACCTTTGTATTGATGCCGGATGCCTGTGCTATTAAAATTCCAAACGTAGTATCACCTAACAATGACGGATTGAACGATGCGTTCTATATCTTGGGATTGGAGAAATACGAGAATGTGGAATTGATCATATTCAATCGTTGGGGTAAAATAGTCTATGACAACACGAATTACGACAACAACTACCAACCGACTGATTTGCCCGATGGAGTGTATTTCTATACGATGACCACCCCATATGGTCAACAAACAGAATACGAGGGAACCATTCACATCATGCGATAAGTAAGCAAAAAAATTAAAAAGAGGAGCAGAGGTCT
This sequence comes from Flavobacteriales bacterium, assembly GCA_027488055.1. Classification (GTDB taxonomy): domain Bacteria; phylum Bacteroidota; class Bacteroidia; order Flavobacteriales_D; family Sanyastnellaceae; genus CANHSF01. The sequence goes on from JAIYCK010000314.1 coordinate 3,279, forward strand.
CCTCTTTTTTTTATGCCTATTGGTGCCTTTTCTAAGCGCTGGCATGCGATCCGATTTGCAAAGTCAAAGGGAAAGACGTACCTTGCAACCGATTTGTGGGCAGTTGGTGCCTCATTATTAATTTTTTAACCATTTTTTGTCAGTCTAATTCTACACGCACACATGAAACAGTAAGCAGTTGCCAACATATAGCATCGGTTCACTTATCTGCTGTGCGGTTTAGTTCAAAGACTGGCCAACATCAAATTTATGTCTGAATTAAAAGGAGCTCAGAGATTAGGGAAAGCTGCTACCACATTGGGAGTGAGTAAGGATACCATTGTGGAGTTTTTGGTGAAGCAAGGCGTTGCGGTAAACAACGATCCAATGGCCAAATTGGATGAGCGCACAGTAGAAATCATCGTAGCTGAATTTGCGGGCGATGCAGCAGCCAAAGAAAAGACGGTAGCTGCAGCAAAAACCACTCGCGAGAATAGAGCAACCATCACATTATCAGACACCAGAAAGAAAAAAGGCGATACCGTTGAGGAAGAGGAGCGCGACATTGACTATACCAAGTTCAAGCGCGTCGTTGAGGACAAGCCTGTTGCAGAGAAGAAAAAGGAAACACCTGCGCCTGTTGTAGAAGCAGCTCCTGCAGAGGTTCCCGCACCAGCTCCAACTCCTGTAGCCGAAGTAAAAGAAGAGCCGATCGTTGAAGTTGCTCCCCCTGCAGAAGAGGACAAGCGCAACGAAGTGAAGGTAGTAGGCAAAATAGATCTTTCTAGCCTCGAAAAGCCAAAAACCAAAGGACGGAAGAAGAAGGAAGAAGAGACTCCGGCCCCTGCTTCCGCTCCCGCTCCAAGGGAGGTGATTGCACCTGTAGTGGTGGCTCCCCCCGTGGAAGCAACACCTGTAGCAGCACCAGCGCCTGTAGAGCGCGAAGTTATCCGTGTGAACGTGGAGCGTTTGGCTGGTACCAAAGTGATCAATAAGATCATTTTACCTGTTACCCCAGAACGCAAGAGTGCCAATACAGCTGCGCAGAATGCAGCCAATGATAAGAAAAAACGCAAGCGTGTCGGCAAAGTCGATGTGCAGAAGCAACAAGAAATAGATAAGCGCCAACAGCGTTTTGTGCCGAAAGCAGATGCACCGAAAACGGATCTGAACGAGGCCGAAATCCAGAAACAAGTGCGTGATACCCTTGCTCGTCTAGGAAATCAAGGGAAGTCCAAATCTTCTAAGTTCAGAAGAGATAAGCGTGACCACAATGCCAAGCGTGCTGAGGAAGAAATGATTCGTCAGCAGGCGGAAAATGCGGTACTCAAGCTCACCGAATTTGTAACAGTAAGTGAGTTGGCGAGCATGATGGATCGCCAACCTACCGAGATCATCAAGGTGTGTATGACCTTGGGCATATTTGCATCGCTCAATCAGCGATTGGATGCTGAAACGATCAAAATTATCTGCGAAGAGTTTGGCTACGAGCTTGAATTCGTAAGCGCGGAAGTATCAGAAGCCATTGCCGAAGAAGAGGATCGCGAAGAAGATCTTACCACACGTCCGCCGGTAATCACCGTGATGGGTCACGTCGATCATGGTAAAACATCCTTGCTTGACTTTGTGCGTAAGACCAATGTCATCGCAGGAGAGTCTGGGGGAATCACGCAGCACATTGGTGCATACAGTGTGACCTTGGCAAGCGGTCGGAAGATCACCTTCTTGGATACTCCAGGTCACGAAGCCTTTACCGCGATGCGTGC
>JAIYCK010000197.1 GCA_027488055.1 Flavobacteriales bacterium
AGGATTAAGTGCACTGGAGCATCATCCTGAGCGCAGTTCCATCTTATCTGGACAGAAAAAGTTGGACGGAAGTCGCCCCTTTGCGCAGGCCTATGCCGGGCATCAATTTGGACATTTTACAATCTTGGGAGATGGCAGGGCCTTGGTGCTGGGAGAGTGGAGAGATCCTCAAGGCCAACGATGGGACATTCAGCTCAAAGGGTCGGGTCCAACCGCTTATTCCCGCAGAGGTGATGGACTCGCCACCACTTCGGCCATGTTGCGCGAATATTTGATCAGTGAATGCATGGCCGGACTGGGCATTGCCACCTCGCGCAGTCTCTCGGTGGTGGATACAGGATTGCCTGTTTTTCGCGAATTCGAGCACAAGGGCGCGGTGCTTGCACGCATTGCCAAAAGTCACATCCGCGTGGGAACCTTTGAATATGTAGCTCAATTGCATGACATTAAAGCGCTCCGCGAATTTACTGACTATGTAGTCGCAAGGCATTATCCCGAAGCCTTGGATGCCGTTCACCCAACGATGTATTTTCTCCAGACGGTGATTGCACAGCAGGTGGATCTCATCGTCCAATGGATGCGTGTAGGTTTTATTCATGGCGTCATGAATACCGACAATATGAGTATTGCAGGCGAAACCATTGACTATGGACCTTGTGCTTTTATGGATGCGTTTGATTGGGGAACAGTTTTCAGTTCCATCGATCGCCAAGGCAGATATGCCTTTGGAAGACAAGCTCCCATCGCCCAATGGAACTTGGCTTGTTTGGCATCCGCTCTGCTGCCGTTATTGCACGAAGATCAGGAGCAAGCGGTCCGAATGGCGCAAGAGTGCATCAATGGTTTTGTGCCCTTATATGAAAAAGCATTTGCCGATATGATGCGTCAAAAGCTAGGATTCACAAAGCATGTGCAAGGCGATTTGGCTTTTATTGATGAATTGACAGCGTGGATGCAAAGTCACGAAGCAGACTATACCCATACATTCTTAGCGCTGGAATCTATTGATTTCCGAAAGACCGAAATCTTTATGTCGCCCGCATTTGATGCATTGATCCAAGAGCACCATAAACTGCTCACATTGGCAGGAATCACAGCTGAAGAAAGCCAGGCTTGCATGCGCAAGGTAAATCCCTATTTCATTCCCCGCAATGCATTGGTGGAGCAAGCCTTGCATGCAGCAAGTACCTCTAACGATTATACCTTGTTCCATCAGTTGCTCACGGCAGGCCAACAACCCTACCGGATGATCCCAGATCAAGTAGAAATGTATAAAGCACCCGAACATCGGGCTTCCTATCAAACTTTTTGTGGCACCTAAAACAGATTCAATTTGAAGCACATTACATGGGAGCAATTTGAGAAAATTGATATCCGAAGTGGAACGATCATCGATGCCCTTGAATTTCCAGAAGCACGCAAACCTGCGTACAAATTACGGATTGATTTCGGTGATGGAATCGGTATCTTGAAAAGCAGTGCGCAGATCACAGCGCTTTACACCCCCAGCGACCTCATTGGCAAACAGATCATTGCGGTGGTGAATTTCCCTCCTAAACAAATCGGACCATGGGTAAGTGAATGCTTGGTGCTCGGACTCGAAGGCAGCGCTGGCATTGTGCTTTTGCGACCTGACACCCCTGTGTCGAATGGTCAAAAAATGCATTGAAGCACGTTTATTTAGGCATCAAGGATTTGACCATTTTAGCTAGGTCGTCCTTGTATTGTTCTTTGCGGTCGGCCAAGGTCCATGCGATGATTTGGTAGTAAGTTGAATCATTGCGAACAATGCCAAATTCATAGTAAGCATCAAATGTATCCAAGGTTGCAACGCTATTGAAAGTGTGTCGTTCGACGTTGCCTTCTTTCTGAATTTGTCGCTCGCTGATGCTCACCAACGACGAATCCATGTTCAACTTGAATTCCTCATAAATCAAATCAGAATATCCCTGCATGGTGGGAGGATAACCCAAGGAGGTATCCGCAAAGGCCGTTTCGAAGTCGATGGCAGGCTCTTCGAGTACAACGATGTATACTTCTTTTTCAATATTGGCGTATTGCAGATTGGCCTCTTCATGCAGGTCCGTTTGTGGTGTCATGTAATCAGGCAACATGATGGTATACGAATCCTTCTCCATTTTTACCCAATTGGTGCGTTGAAATGGATTGCAGCCGGCCATAAGGCATATGACAAGCGCTGCAGCTATGAAGTGAAAATTTTTCATAAGAATAATGTTGATTTGCAAGTATAGGACGATTGTTCCTTTAATTCGCAAACCAATTCATAAACTATGAAGGCACCCAAAACAGCTGGTATCAATTTTATTCTCGTGACAGTGCTCATTGATGCGATCAGTTTTGGCATTGTGATTCCAGTATTTCCCGAACTCATCAAGACCATGCAGGGTTGCAACGATGGGCAAGCGGCGGTGATCACGAGCTGGATGATGGCCAGCTTTGCGATTGCTCAATTTATATTTTCGCCTGTACAAGGCAGTCTAAGCGATCGATTTGGCCGTAGGCCCATCTTGTTGGCCTCTTTATTCGGCTTTGGGCTTGATTACTTATTGCTTGCCTTTGCTCCAAGCATTGGTTGGCTGTTTGCAGGCCGCATCATTGCAGGCATTTTGGGCGCTAGTTACACCACGGCATTGGCTTATGTGGCTGATGTAAGCACTGACGAAGACAAGGCAAAAAATTACGGTAAACTTGGAGCAGCCTTTGGACTTGGATTCATTCTAGGTCCGGGCATTGGCGGCCTGCTTGGCGAGATGCATCTCAAGTTGCCATTTATCGTTTGCGCCATTTTGTCTTTGGTCAATTGGTTGTACGGGTTGTTTATTCTTCCTGAGTCTCACAAACCAGAGAATGTGATGCGGTTTGAGAAAAAATCTTTCATCCCGGGGATTTCATTGGTTCAGGCTATTCAATACAAAAAAATTCTAGGCTTGATGCTGAGCTTCTTCCTACTCTACTTGGCAGCGCAAGCGGTTATGACCAATTGGTCTTTCTACACCATTCATAAATTCCAATGGGGTACTACCCAGATTGGGATCTCAATCACCGTGGTTGGTTTGATGGTTGCCTTTGTGCAAGGCTTTTTGGTGCGTAAAGTCAATCCTATTTTGGGTAATCACCGTTCGGTCACCGTTGGCTTGTTGCTGTATGCAGCTGGGATGCTGGGCTTTGGGCTTGCACCCAGCGGCTTTATTATGATTATAGCGATCATACCCTATTGCTTGGGTGGCATCAACGGACCAGCCATGCAAGCCATGATGAGCAACAATGTGTCGGACAATGAGCAAGGTAAATTGCAGGGAGTGATCACGAGCTTGCAGAGTCTTACCTCTATTTTCGGACCTCTGTTGATGGGCGGGATATTCGAGTACTTCACAGCAGAAGGCCACATTTACTTCCCAGGAGCTGCTTTCATTACGGGCGCTGCGCTGATACTTGCGGCCTGGATCATCGCATTGGTGAGCATGAAAAAGCAGGGGATCTACCGCGCTTAAGTCGTAGCGTTGGATGATCCGCGTTGCTCTGATTTTCCCTCGGCTTTCTCAAATGCTTCGAGTATACGTCGTACCAATCGATGACGCACCACGTCGCTGCCAGTCAATTCAATGACTGCTATGCCTTCGATATCGCGCACCATTTCCACCGCACGCAACAATCCGCTTGGTTGATTGCGAGGCAAATCCACCTGTGTGGCATCGCCTGTAATTATAAATTTGGCCTGTTGGCCCATGCGCGTCAAAAACATTTTCATCTGACCCACCGTGGCATTTTGCGCCTCATCGAGAATGACAAAAGCCTTGTCCAATGTGCGGCCACGCATGAAAGCGAGTGGCGCTATTTCAATCACTCCTTTTTCTAGGTAGTCTGCTAGCTTATCATATGGGATCATATCCATCAATGCATCGTAGAGTGGCTGCATATACGGATCCAATTTCTCTTTGAGATCACCGGGTAAGAACCCTAGATTTTCACCTGCCTCTACCGCTGGGCGTGTCAATATGATGCGTTTTACATGCTTCTCCTTCAGCGCTCTGACGGCCAATGCGACAGCGGTATAGGTCTTACCACTTCCTGCTGGACCAATCGCAAAAACCATATCGTTTAATTCACTGGCTTCTACCAATCGCTTCTGATTCGGCGTGCGAGCTGTTACGCGTGTTCCACCGTTGCCATATACCAAGACATTGTCTTCGGTCTTCAAATTCTGCACTTCCTCTGCTGCATTGCCTTCTAGCATGCGCTCCAGCATGTTCATGGGCAGGCTTCGGTACTTTTCAAGATAGTCGAAAACGTGATTGAGTTTGGCTTCCAAGCGATCCATTTCCTCGTCATCGCCTTGCACTCGTATCGTGTTTCCCCGAGCGCTGATGCGCAACTTGGGATATTTACTTTGAATAAGTTTGAATTTGTTATTGGAAGCACCAAAAAATTCGAGGTGATCCATGTCTGGCAGAATGATCTCTTTTTCGTTCAAAGGTTCTATAGCATTTTTTAGATAATACCGTCAAAAGTTCTCAAATCAGACGTTTGATAACTCTCTATCGATGCCATAAACTTACAAGGATTGCCGCTTCATATTTACATATCCAAATAAAAAGTAATTCACAAGTTCAACCCATTCAGTGGCTGTCATTACGCTTATATCTGATCTTGGTCACAAGGACTTCTATGTGGCCTCTGTAAAGGCTGCGATTTACGCGCAGGCTCCAGATGCAGCCATTGTGGATATCAGTCATCAGGTCACACCTTTTGATATCTACGAAGCGGCTTTTTTGCTCCGAAGTGTTTGGAAACAATTTCCAATAGGATCGGTCCATGTGATTGGAATCAATCCAGAACTCACATCAGAGCAATCTCACTTGGTCATTCAATATATGGGACATTATTTCATCGGTGCTGACAACGGTGTATTCGGTCAGCTATTTGATGAGATTGTAGAGGATGTATTTGAGATCGAATTGCCACAAGGCAATGATTGGGTCTTCCCTATGAAAGGTGTTTTTGCAACATCTGCCGCTCACTTGAGCAAAGGCGGCAACCCTGAGATATTGGGCCGCCGTGCCAAGGGATATACGAGCACCATGAAACAATTGCCGACGATCGAGCAAGACCAAATCATTGGCAAGGTGATTCACATCGATCATTATGGCAATGTGTATACATCGATCACTCAAACTGTATTTGAACAAGAACGCAAGGGAAGATCATACAGCATTGTGCTGAATCGCTCCCGTTGGAACATCAAGAAGATCAGCAGGTATTATCACGATGTCGTTGAAGGCGAGCGACTTGCTATGTGGGCTTCCAATGGACATCTTATGATTGCGCTCCACGGAGGAGTCTCTGGGCATGGCAATGGAGCCGCCGATTTATTTGGCCTTGAAAAAGGAAATGCAATACGTGTAGAATTTTATGGTAACTCGAATAGTTAAAATGTCTTTTAAATCCGAACATTGCGATGATTTCATCGCGCTGTTTGATCATTACAAATCGCATATCCGATCTGCACAAGGATGCACTTATTTGAGTATGTGGCGATGCAAAGACGAACCCAATGTGTTTTTCACCTATAGTCATTGGAACCAATCAGAAGATCTCGAAGCGTATCGCACCAGTGCTATCTTTGCAGAGGTCTGGCCGCTCACAAAGCGCATGTTTGATGCCGCTCCTGCCGCATGGACCAATGAAGTGCTTTTTGAATTGGTTTAAATTAATACCAACCGAATCTATGTTTGCCCTCTATAAAAAAGAAATTCGAAGTTTTCTATCTTCCCTCATAGGCTATATCGTCATCGCAGTGTTCTTGCTTGTCATAGGCCTTTTCATGTGGATCTTCCCCGGCGAAAACAATGTGTTGGAAATGGGTTATGCTGATCTCAATACCCTCTTTTACATTGCCCCGTGGGTCTTTATGTTCTTGATTCCGGCCATAACCATGCGCATGTTTGCTGAAGAAAAAAGAACGGGAACGCTGGAAATCATTTTTACCAAACCCATCACCGACCTTCAAATCGTAAGTGCGAAATACCTCGCTGGTGTGACCTTGGTAGCCTTGACACTCCTGCCTACATTGGTGTATTACATCACTGTCTATTCGCTTGGCAGCCCTGTCGGGAACATCGATGCTGGTGGCACCATGGGATCTTATATCGGCTTATTGATGCTGGCCGCTTGTTATGTGGCCATTGGACTGTTTGCCTCAAGTATCACAAGCAATCAGATCGTTTCATTCCTTTTTGCGGCGATGATCAGCTTCTTCATGTATGCAGGTTTTGCCAGTTTGGGCGAATATAATTTACTTGGATCGGCAGACCATTTCATCAAACAATTGGGCATTGCCGAACATTATGATTCCATCAGCCGCGGCGTCATCGATTCCCGCGACATGGTCTATTTTATTGCAATTATTCTTGTTTTTATTCTGCTTACCAAAACCGTCATCAATAGCCGCAAATGGTAATGGTACCATGATTGATCCCCTATGAACGATTCCATTAAATTGATTGAATGCCCGCGCGATGCCATGCAAGGCATCTTATCGTGGATCCCTACGGAAGTAAAGATTGCCTATATCAATCACCTCCTCAATGTTGGATTTGACACGGTGGATTTTGGCAGTTTCGTATCGGAAAAAGCGGTTCCGCAACTCAAAGACACTGCACAAGTGCTCAGGGCCCTGGATCTCACCCATGCCAAGTCTAAATTATTGGCCATTGTAGCGAATGTGCGCGGAGCAGAGGATGCCGCCAACTTCGATGAAATAGGCTATTTGGGATTCCCCTTTTCAGTGTCCGAAACGTTTCAAAAACGCAATACCAATAAGTCGATTGAGGAGTCACTCATTCAAGTGGAGGAAATTCAAAACTTGTGTGTACGACACCGCAAAGAATTGGTCATTTATATCAGTATGGGCTTTGGGAATCCTTATGGCGATCCTTATTCACCGGATTATGTGACCGGCTGGTGCGAGCGACTTTATAACGAACTCGGTATCTCGATACTTGCCTTGAGCGATACCATTGGAGCAGCTACGCCCGAAGGCATTGAGCCTTTATTCAAGACATTGATACATTCCTTGCCCAAGGTCGAATTTGGCGCGCATTTACACACGATCGCCGGTCAGGCGAATGAAAAAATTGAGGCCGCATGGAATGCAGGATGCCGTCGTTTTGACGGGGCCATCAGAGGATTTGGCGGTTGTCCCATGGCGAGCGATCAACTCACTGGCAATATGCCAACCGAAGAGTTAGTGCGATTCTGCACGGAAAAGGGAATTGACCATCACTTGGACACACACTTATTCCACGAGGCCATGGCTATGGCTCTTTCTGTATTTCCAAATCATTGATGGGCGA
>JAIYCK010000040.1 GCA_027488055.1 Flavobacteriales bacterium
CACATTGATGCATTACGATCGCCACGACGATTTCCATGTTTCCGGATACGGATTGAGTGCGAAGGCGGGATTAGAACTGTTGTTCTGGAAGCATTTTTTCATACGCCTTGATTACAAAACTGGTTTTATAAATATGCCTGATATTCTCACCCGCAATGGCGACGTATCAGACAGAGCTTCACAGCATTTTTTCTTTGCCCAGCGCAGTGGCCTATTTGGTTTCAATGTGCCCATAAAAAAAGAAAGAGCAGCTCGTGCCCAAAAAGATTAAAACGATATTATTGCAAATACACCATGGCTAAAGTCACGATTGACGGCATTACTATAGACGTTCCAGATGGCACCACCATTTTGAATGCAGCGCGCATGATTGGAGGCGAGATTGTTCCTCCAGCGATGTGTTATTACAGTAAACTCAAAACAAGTGGCGGTTACTGCCGGACTTGCATTGTGAAGGTCACCAAAGGATCAGAAAAAGATCCACGACCGATGCCCAAGCCCGTTGCTAGCTGCCGCACAACTGTGATGGACGGCATGGAAGTCCAAAACATCACCTCACCTGACTTGCTTGAAGCGCGCGCTGGTGTGGTGGAATTTTTATTGCTCAATCATCCCCTTGATTGTCCTGTGTGTGATCAAGCGGGTGAATGTCATCTGCAAGATTTGGCCTATCAAAATGGAAAGGTCGAAACCCGCTTTGAATTTCCACGTCGCGAGTTTGAACGTCGCGATATCGGCAAAAATGTGCAATTGCATATGAACCGTTGCATCTTGTGCTACCGCTGTGTGAAGGTCGCCGATCAGATTACCGATGGCCGTGTGCACGGCGTGATGAACCGCGGAGAAGTTGCTGAAATTTCAACTTACATCGACAATGTAATCGAAAACGAAATGAGCGGCAACGTGATCGATGTATGTCCAGTTGGCGCATTGACAGACAAAACCTTCCGCTTCAAGAGCCGCGTGTGGTATACCAAACCAGTTGATGCACATCGCGATTGTCCAAGCTGTACCGGCAAGGTGCGCTTGTGGTACAAAGGCGAAGAAGTACTACGTGTCACTGCGCGCAAAGATCAATATGGGGAAGTTGAAGATTGGATTTGCAACACATGCCGATTCGATAAGAAAGACACCCGTGATTGGGTCATTGATGGTCCAAGTAAGATCAGCCGTGAATCGGTCATTTCAGCCAACCACTATGAAAGCTTGCAAGCTTTGAAAAAAGCCACCAAGGAACAACTTGCAATGGCATTGCCTCATGGTGAAAAGGTGAATGCAGGAGAAGGAGCACTCAACCCTAACAATCAAAAACAATAATCGCCATGCCAATCGATATACTCCTTTTTAAATTGTTGTTGTGCGGTATCATTTTCGTGGTATCGCTTGCAGTGGCGGCTTACGCAACTTGGGGCGAACGCAAATTTGCAGCAGTATTACAGGATCGTGTAGGTCCAAGCCGTGCTGGTCCTTTTGGTTTACTTCAGCCCGTGGCCGATGGTGTCAAGATGTTTATGAAGGAAGAAATGCTTCCAACAAAATCCAATAAATTCCTTTTCATTCTTGGCCCCTGTTTGTTCATGCTCACTGCATGTATGGTCAGCACAGTTATCCCTTGGGGTGGCGACCTCACCATAGACGGAGCTGTGTATAGCTTGCAAATCACCGACATCAATATCGGGATCCTCTATATGTTTGGAGTAGTGAGTTTGGGGATCTACGGCATCATGATTGGGGGTTGGGCCAGTAATAATAAGTATTCCTTGCTTGGCGCATTGCGTGCCTCTTCTCAAATGATTTCGTATGAAATAGCGATGGGATTAAGCATCATCGCGTTGGTGATGATGACAGGTACGTTGAGTTTGCGCGAGATCGTTCTTCAGCAAGATGCAGGGGTTTCCTATGTCGTGTACCAGCCACTTGGATTTCTCATCTTCTTGATCTGTGCATTTGCAGAAACGAATCGCGCGCCATTCGATTTGGCTGAATGTGAAACCGAACTTGTAGGAGGTTATCATACCGAGTATAGTTCAATGAAGCTTGGTTTATTTTTGTTCGCCGAATACATCAATATGTTCATTTCGTCTGCCATCATGGTTACCCTCTATTTTGGTGGATATAACTTCCCTTTCCAACATGAGATCGCTGAGGCTCTCGGATTATCCGCCAACGGATTGACCATCGTTCAAACCTTATTGTTCTTCGGAAAAGTAGTTGGTTTTATTTTGTTCTTCATGTGGGTTCGTTGGACGTTACCGCGTTTCAGATATGACCAACTGATGAGTTTGGGATGGAAAGTTTTGTTGCCACTGGCTATTGCAAACATTTTTATAACCGGTATCGTCATGTGGGCGTTGGGATTAATCGCTAATAATTAATAAACATGTCATTAAGCAATCGATCAATAGTAGTATCTAAAAAGGAATTGTCTTGGTCTGAGCGACTTTATCTTCCCGCAATATTGGGGGGTATGGCGATCACCATCAAACATCTTTTTAAGCGCAAGCCCACCATCAAATATCCCGAACAGGTGCGCGAGATTGCCCCAGTATATCGCGGGCAGCATGTGCTCAAGCGCGATGAGGCTGGAGCTGAGCGTTGCACTGCTTGCGGCCTCTGTGCTGTAGCTTGTCCCGCCGAAGCGATCACCATGGAGTCTGCCGAACGTGCTAAAGGAGAAGAACATTTATTTCGCGAGGAAAAATATGCTCGTATCTATGAGATCAATATGCTTCGCTGCATCTTCTGCGGACTGTGTGAAGATGCCTGCCCGAAAGAAGCGATATTCCTCACCGATCGCATTGTTCCAAGTTCCTTTACCCGCGGTGCTGAAGTATTTGGCAAAGACAAGTTGGTCGAGACCGTAGACAATCCCATTGATGTAAGTGTGCGTCAGCGTCCAGAAGTATTGGAATTCAAGCAAGATAAAAAACACTATCACAACCAAACTCATTTGGATAAAAAAGCGGTCCGCCGCAGTGCTCACTAAACGACTAAACCTGCATTTACGCTATGCTTACCGAATACGCCTTTTGGTTTTTAACATTCGTCGCCATATTCAGTGCGATTGGTATGATCCTAAGTAAAAACCCTGTTTACAGTGTCCTTTCTTTGATTGTCACATTCTTTGCAATTGCAGGACATTACTTTTTGTTGAACGCACAATTTTTGGCCGCTGTGCACATCATTGTATATGCAGGTGCCATCATGGTTCTCTTCCTTTATGTAATCATGATGCTCAACCAAAATGAAGCTGATGAAGAGAAACGCAGCAATTGGAGTAAACTCTTAGCGGCAGCAAGCTTTGGTATCCTCCTCATCGTCATTTCTGCAGCCATTGGACATGGGCATGCCAAGGAGGTGGCTATTACGCAGCAAGCGGCATTCGGAACCACCGAGACTTTGGGTATTTCGTTGTACAAAGAATTTTTAGTTCCATTCGAAATTTCGAGTGTGCTTTTCTTGGCTGCCATGGTTGGAGCCGTTTATCTCAGTAAAAAAGAACAATACAATTAATCCGCTCCATGGAATTACTCCCACATATCACCATCGACCATTATCTCTATTTCTCCACAGTACTTTTTTGTCTTGGAGTTGCGGGAATTATGTATCGCCGCAATGCGATCATCATGTTCATGTGTGTAGAGCTCATGCTCAATGCCGTGAATGTTGCACTAGTGGCCTTCTCCAAAATGTATGGTCAAACCGATGCCCAAGTATTTGTATTCTTTATCATGGTGGTCGCCGCTGCTGAAGTAGCTGTGGGCTTAGCCATCCTGATGATGTTATATCGCAACATGCACACGACCGATACAGATGTACTCGACAAACTCAAATTCTGATTTTTGACAATGGAAAAACTTGTTACACTCATCCCCTTATTTCCTTTAGCAGGATTTCTGTGCATCATTTTCTTCGGAAAGACGCTGTCCAAATCACTCATTGGTGGAATTGCATCGGGTGCTATTTTGCTCTCATTTATAGCATCCATTTTGGTATTTACCACACAAATACACGGTGCACAGCCCACCGTTGTGAAAGCTTTTGATTGGATCCATGCCGGTGGTTTGGATATCGACATTAGTTTTTTGGTGGACCCATTGTCTAGCATCTACTTGCTCTTTATCACAGGCGTTGGCTTCTTAATTCATATGTATAGCACGGGCTACATGCATGAGGATGAAGGATTCAATCGGTTCATGGCTTATCTCAATCTCTTCGTGTTTTTCATGTTGATATTGGTATTGGGTTCCAGCTTCGTGACCATGTTCATCGGTTGGGAAGGCGTGGGCGTTTGCTCATTCATGCTCATCGGTTTTTGGTACAAAGACATGAAAAACAATGACGCCGCTAAAAAGGCTTTTGTCATCAACCGTATCGGTGACTTGGGTTTGATTCTCGGTATGTGTTTGATATTTAGCAATGCAGGGAGTCTGAACTTCAGCGAACTTTTTATTGAAGGATCCTCTGGATTATCCATGCCACGTGATATCGCTACTACAGCTGCTATTTTGCTCTTCATTGGTGCGATGGGTAAAAGCGCGCAGATTCCGCTCCACACTTGGCTTCCTGATGCCATGGCAGGCCCTACACCTGTTTCAGCCCTCATCCATGCCGCTACGATGGTAACAGCCGGCATCTACATGGTGGCGCGATGCAATGGCTTATTCGCATCCAGTGCTGCCGCCTCCGAAATCGTTGCATGGACCGGTATGCTCACCGCCTTGATGGGTGCAACCATTGCGCTTACTCAAAATGACATCAAAAAGGTACTGGCTTACTCTACCGTTTCTCAGCTTGGTTTGATGTTCCTTGCCTTAGGACTAGGCGCTTACAGCACCGCTGTTTTCCATGTTATCACACATGCATTCTTCAAGGCACTCTTATTCCTAGGCAGTGGATCTGTGATCCATGGTATGGGTGGTGAACAAGATATTCGCCGCATGGGAGGCCTGAAGTCACATATGCGCATTACGCATCTCACATTCCTTATCGGTACGATTGCAATCAGTGGTATTTTTCCTTTTGCAGGGTTCTTCTCCAAGGATCAAATCGTGGCAGTCGCTTTCGAGGAGAACAAAGTCTTCTTTATCCTATCACTCATCGTAAGTGCCTGCACAGCTTTCTATATGTTCCGTTTGTACTTCCTTACCTTCCATGGTAAGTTTCGCGGAACCCATGAGCAGGAGCATCATTTGCATGAATCTCCTAAGAGTATGACTATTCCGCTCGTGGTGCTTGCTGTCTTGAGTATTGTCGGTGGCTTTATTGGTTTGCCGCATGCCATTGGACATGACATGGGGATGCACTGGCATTGGCTTGATCATTATCTTGCAGATACCCTTTTGATGCCGACCTCGCTGATGCACTCTGGAACTGAAATTGCATTGATGCTTGTGGCAACCATTGTTGCAGTGGGCGCTATTTACTTTGCATGGAATATCTACAAGAAGAAAGGACAACTGGCTTTGGAAGACAAGGCTATTACGAGCAGCACGCACCGTCTATTGGCTGCCAAATATTTCATTGATGAACTTTATACCGCGGTGATCCAAAAACCTTTGGATGCCTTGAGTCATTTCTTTAATTCAGTTTTTGAGCATAAGATCATCGATGGGTTGATCCAAAGCATTCAATGGAGCGTGACATCTACAGGCGACTTGCTTAGAAAAGCACATACAGGCAAATTGTATATGTACATCTTAATCACCGTATTCGGATTGATACTACTCCTCACCCAACTTTGACTTCGTCCCCACTAATTAATACGCATCCAAGAAATGTTATCGATACTTCTCATATTGCTTCCATTGCTCATCGCCTTTGTGGTGTATGTGAGTAAATCTGAGGCCGCCAAAAAAATAGCCCTTGCGGGTAGTTTTATGCAGTTGATGTTGACCATTGTCGCTGCAGTGCTTTTCAGCTACCATCCTCAACATGCGCTCATGCACATCCAACAAGATTGGATTGGGCCTTTGGGCATGACCTATAATTTCGAACTTGATGGGATCAGCTTGATGATGGTGCTGCTGTCGAGCATCTGCTTGCCCTTGATCGTTTATGCATCTTTCAATCGCACATTCAAAGCATCCAATCAATATTATGCACTGATGTACCTCATGATCGCTGGTATGAATGGGGCATTTATTACTGCTGATGGATTGATGTTTTATATCTGCTATGAGTTTGCATTGTTGCCAATCTATTTTATGATCCTACATTGGAGTCAGCACGAGCAAAAGGCGAAAATTACTTTGAAATTTTTCCTTTACACATTGTTTGGCAGCTTGTTCATGTTGCTCAGTTTATTGTATCTCTACAGCCATTCGCAAAGTTTCGCACTCGCAGATTTGTATGCAGCTGGGCAGCGATTGAACACAACCGAACAAGGACTGATTTTTGGTGGTTTTATGTTGGCCTTTGCTGTTAAAATACCGATCTTCCCATTGCACACTTGGCAACCTTCGACCTATGATGCTGCGCCCACTTCAGGCACCATGCTATTGGGAGGTATTATGTTGAAAATGGCCACTTATGGGATCATTCGTTTGGTCTTACCGACCGTGCCCGATGGCGTTGAAACGTATGGAAGTATCGCTTTGATTTTTTGCGGAATAAGCGTGGTCTACGCTTCGATCATGGCTATTGCCCAAAAACGATATAAGTTGTTGATCGCCTATAGTTCGGTCGCTCACGTAGGTCTGTTGGCCGCAGGTATTCTTAGCGGCAATGCGCAGGGCATACAAGGAGGAATGATCGAAATGCTTTCGCATGGCATTCTAAC
>JAIYCK010000024.1 GCA_027488055.1 Flavobacteriales bacterium
AAAACATGGAGTGCCGCCACCAGTAGCCATTACAAAATCATCCTGACCAAGCACAAATTTGTGCAGCGAATGACGTTCTTTCTCGCGAAATGCATCTTCACCTTGCTTGCGAAAGATATCCTTGATACTCATCCATGCCTCAGCCTCAATGATCTTGTCGAGATCATGAAAATGCAGCTTCAACGCTTTGGCCAACTCTGGACCCAACGTGCTCTTGCCACTTCCCATGTATCCAATCAGAAATATACGCATGTTGGTTATTATTATAATTTCAGGATATCCATATTCACGATGGAGCTAAGCTAGACCATCTATCCAATTTTTCAATATCATTCTTCCAAATGGCGTCATGATGCTCTCGGGATGAAATTGCAATCCGTACAATGGCAATGATGTGTGCTGCAAGCCCATCAATACACCACGCTCTGAAACACATGTGGCTCGCAAAGGAATTGTATCTGGTAGTTCAATGCTCCAGCTGTGATAAAGACCGACCGTTATTTGATCGAACAATCCAGCATTCAGTGGACCATCTAATATCCACTTCACCTGCAACTCCACACCATGAAAGACTTCCTCTAAATTCACCAATTGCCCTCCAAAGAACTGACCTATTGCCTGATGCCCAAGACAAATACCGAGCATAGGTTTCCGCTCATGATAATCTTGTATCACTGACATCAAATCACCCGCCTCCTCGGGCAAGCCTGGTCCAGGCCCCAGGACAATACCATTGCAAGCATCAAGCGAAGCATAATCAATTCGATCATTGCGCATCACCTTGCAATGCGCCCCAATCGCCTCCAGTGCATGCACGAGATTAAAGGTGAAGCTATCAAAATTATCGACTATGGCGATTTCTTTGGTCACGTTTTTTCGATTCGATTTGGTGCTAAATTCATTCTGACAACCCACCTAGCGGTTGGTGCGGTCAAACTTACGGCGCCAATGCGACTTTTTGTCCAAACATTCCAACGTGATCATCCAAAAAGTCATTTGCCACCTACAAAATCAGCCAAAATTACCACTTATGCACTTTGGACTTTCAGTTGATAGCAGACTTATCAAATCAATGAAGTATGGATATCTCTAAGTTCACAATCAAAACACAAGAAGCCATCCAACAGGCGCAACAAATAGTCTTGGAAAATGGACAGCAACAGCTGGAAACAGCTCATTTGCTGAAAGGGATCATGCGCTCCGATGAACACATTATTCCATTTTTGTTGAGTAAATTAAACATCAATAAAGTCGTTGTACAGCAGGTATTAGACAAGATGATTGATGCGTTCCCCAAAGTTAGCGGCGGCAACATCACTGTTTCGAATGATGCAGGCTTGGCACTCACTAAAGCTCAAGTCTTTCTGAAGGAATTCAGCGATGAATTTGTGACCATTGAATTACTACTTCTGGCTATCGTCGATGGGAAAGATAAAACTGCCCAAATGCTGAAGGACAGCGGCGTGACGGTGAAAGACCTTAAAAAAGCCATACTGGACTTGCGCAAAGGCAGCAAAGCCACGTCTGCTTCGCAAGAAGACACTTACCAATCCTTGGCAAAATATGCCAAACATCTCAACAAGCTTGCAGCCGATGGAAAACTTGACCCCGTGATTGGTCGTGACGAGGAAATACGCAGGGTCATGCAAATCCTCTCGCGACGTACCAAGAACAATCCGATCATCATAGGTGAACCGGGCACCGGAAAAACAGCCATCGCGGAGGGCATAGCTCATCGCATCATTCATGGTGACGTGCCTGAAAACCTCAAAGACAAACAACTCTATAGCCTCGATATGGCCTCCCTTATTGCGGGAGCCAAATACAAAGGTGAGTTCGAGGAACGCCTCAAAGCAGTCGTAAATGAAGTCCAAAACAGCGACGGAAAAATCATCCTCTTCATCGATGAAATACACACCCTCGTAGGAGCTGGTGGCGGCGAAGGAGCCATGGATGCCGCAAATATTTTGAAGCCTGCTTTGGCACGCGGCGAACTCCGTGCGATCGGTGCCACCACCTTGAACGAATACCAGAAATACTTCGAAAAGGACAAAGCACTCGAGCGTCGCTTTCAAAAGGTCATGATTGATGAGCCAGACCGCGATGCCGCTATTTCCATATTGCGTGGCTTGAAGGAAAAATACGAAACCCATCACAAAGTCCAAATCAAAGACGATGCAATTATCGCGGCGGTGGAACTCTCGCAGCGCTATATCACTGATCGATTTTTGCCTGACAAAGCCATTGACCTCATCGATGAAGCAGCCTCAAAACTCCGCATGGAAATCAATTCAAAACCACAAGAGTTGGATGAAATTGAGCGCAAAATCATGCAACTCGAAATTGAAAGAGAAGCCATCAAAAGAGAAAATAAAGAAAGCAAATTGCTGGACATCAATCAGCAACTATCCGTCTTAAGCGAGCAACGAAACAATCTAGCCGCCAAATGGAAGGCTGAGAAAGATTTAGTGGAAGCCATTCAGACAGGCAAGGCTAGCATTGAAACATTGAAGTATCAAGCAGATCAGGCAGAAAGAGAGGGCAACTACGGTTTAGTAGCCGAAATTCGATACGGTCGCCTCAAGGAAATTGAAGATCAAATCGAAACCAGCCGCGGTCAACTTATGGAACTTCAAAAGGATGGAAAAATGCTGAAGGAAGAAGTCGATCCCGAAGAGATTGCCGACGTCGTTTCCAAATGGACAGGCATTCCAGTAAAAGCACTGGTGGAAAGCGAACGCATGAAACTTCTCCGACTTGAAGATGAACTTGGCAAACGTGTAGTGGGCCAAAAAGAAGCCATTCAAGCCGTGTCGGACGCCGTTAGAAGAAACCGCGCGGGCCTCAGTGACGAACGCAAACCAATTGGCTCATTCATCTTTCTGGGCACTACGGGTGTTGGAAAAACCGAATTGGCCAAAGCACTCAGCGCATTCTTGTTCAACGATGAAAACGCTATGACACGCATCGACATGAGTGAATATCAGGAGCGTCATGCAGTGAGTCGCCTGGTAGGAGCGCCCCCCGGATATGTTGGGTATGATGAGGGTGGTCAACTCACGGAGGCCGTTCGGCGCAAACCTTACAGCGTCATCCTCTTGGACGAGATCGAAAAAGCACACCCCGATGTGTTCAACATTTTACTTCAAGTTTTGGATGATGGTCGTCTAACTGATAATAAAGGACGGGTAGCCAATTTCAAAAACACAATCATCATTATGACAAGTAATATTGGTTCTCATATTATTCAAGAAAATTATGACAACGCATATCACTCGATGAAGGCGCTGAGCAGTGAGCACAGTGAAGACGAACTATTCGATCGTACCAAGGAAGAAGTGCTTCAGCTGCTCAAAACCACGATGAGACCCGAATTCCTGAATCGTATTGATGAAACCATCATGTTCACTCCACTGCGCAAATCTGAAATCGCATCAATCGTGGGAATGCAATTGCATTTTGTAAACGAAAAACTTTCGAAAAGCAATATCCAACTGCGATTCACTCCTGATGCATTGCACTACCTGAGTGAAAAAGGGTACGATCCACAATTCGGTGCAAGACCTGTGAAAAGGGTCATTCAAAAAGAAGTTCTGAATGCCCTATCGAAACAGCTTTTATCCGGTGAACTCGAAAATCAAGCGGATTTAGTCATGGATGTATTCAATGATCACATTGTATTTAGACACCCCATTGAAAACGAAGAACTGATTAGCTTTTGATCATTGCACTCATTTCTACCCAGTGAAATTCATTTAGAGAAAATGCAAAAATTCAGTTTTTTTGAAAATGTATGGGCAGTGGTACGGCTGATTCCCGAAGGGAAGGTCACCAACTATGGCTCTATTGCTAAATATCTGGGCACTGGCCTCAGCGCTCGCATGGTCGGATGGGCTATGAATGCGGCACACCATGACATAAGCATACCTGCGCATCGTGTTGTCAACCGCAATGGATTACTCTCAGGCAAGGCGCATTTTGCCACACCCACATTGATGGCCGAAAGACTACAAGCCGAAGGAATTGTCGTTCATAACGACGCCGTGGTCAACTACTCAGCGCACTTTTGGGACCCTTCAATTGAAATAAGCTTGCAATGAGGCAATGAGGTTGGCTTCAGCCAATCGCGCTCACAATCCATTGATTGCACAACCCTTCATCGCCGCGCTATTTCACCTCAAAGGTGTGTGCCTCGTTACCCCCTGCAGTGCGCACCCGAAGCACATACAAACCCACTGGTAGGTTGGACACATCGATCGTCTTGATCACGCGATTGCCCGCCTGAATCTGAAACTGATTCAATAGCTTGCCACTCACATCCAACACCTCCACCGAAGCAGCTTCGGTCAGTTCGCG
Source organism: Flavobacteriales bacterium (assembly GCA_027488055.1). Taxonomy (GTDB): domain Bacteria; phylum Bacteroidota; class Bacteroidia; order Flavobacteriales_D; family Sanyastnellaceae; genus CANHSF01. The sequence continues at coordinate 4,357 of JAIYCK010000024.1, forward strand.
CAATTCCAAATGCAGCAGATCCTCTGATGGATTGGGATACAACAATGTCTGTATAGAATGATCATTCGGTAGAGCGACGCTCATTGGAGTGGAGATATTTATATTATCTACATACAACCACTGTCCATAATATCCTCGATTCTGAAATGCAACAATGACATCCTCTTCGGCCCCAGTAAAATAGTCCAACAATGATACTTCCTCGCTGCGCCATTGTATCGCCGTGGGAATAAAAGGAGCATCGCCTTGATCAGGAGCCGTGGATAAGGCCGTTCCTCCTTTTACAAAAATCTCTTGCCACGATTGGCCGCAATCCACACTCACAAGCACTGCGAGTGTGTCGCTCCAATTATCGTTATAGCGGGCATATGCCACATCGAAAGAAATGGTCACATTTGACAAATCATCAAAGCCCATTTTGGGGAGCCAAATCTCATCACGACCGCCCTGCGCATTAAAATACCAATTGTCGAATTTCATGGCATAATTCCCCCCTCCATAAGCGCTTGCATCGCCAGTCACTTGCCAGTTACCCACTCCACCAGTGGAGTGATGACCAGACCAATTCGCCGCAAAACCACCGTTCTCGAAATCTTCATAGAGATTGTCTGTATCGGGCGCAGATTGAGAGATGTAATTAGGGCGGGTCTTAGTATATGTTACACCTTCGTAGGTCACATTCAACGTTACATCGTATATGCCGCTTTCGTTGTATATCACTGTCGGATTCACCAAATTGGAACTCGATGGAGTTGCGCCAGGCATGGACCAACTATAAGTGGCGCCTGCAGGCACTACACTGTGATTGACAAAATGCATCGCGCTGCCGGGGCATTGATACTGACCCTGCTCGCTCGCGAAATCCGCCATCACGGACGACACCTCATACAATGGAGCCTCCCATACCCCCAAATTCCATGTAGCCAAGCGAATCTTTTCGCCTTTGTAGAATGGAACCAATCGCAACGGTTCCGTGGACGCAGGCAAACCTGAAGCATACAACTGCCAATCTGCCAATGCATTGTTGCGATAATACACAGCACCATTTTTCACTGCGATATATATCCCCCCATCTGTGCCAAAAGCATGCGCGATAGCCCAAATTTCTTCTCCATCCAAAGAGGGTGTGGTAATATTTTCCCATGTGATTCCCGCGTCAGCCGTATGATATACCTTAGCTCCATTCGTCCCATAATAATACGCCAACCACACCTCATCGGAATCAGAACTTCCCACACTGAAAACCATCTCACGCAAATCAGAAGGGATATCCATTTCTCCCCATGATTGACCTCCATCTGTGGTGTGGTACAAATGGCTCTGATTGCCAGTCACAAAATGAACGTACATAGTGTTGGCATCCGCATAACTTTGTTCGATCCACAGGACACGATCGGCGGCATCATTGGAAAAACTATGTGATAAAGCAAATGTGGCACCGCCATCCAATGACTTATATATAGCATTGTCCTTGCCCAACCAAGCCGTATTGAAGTGTGCATTGTCAAACAGGATTCGCGAACTGCTGTTGGTCCAATAACTCTCATTGGGATACATCGAAGTACCGAAACCAACAGGATTGCCGTCTAAGGCATCTGGCAGCACGTATCCACCAATGTCGGAGTGAAAAGTTCTATTCTCGTCCGAATAATTGACATACCCTGTGGCACTCTCACCGCCGCCCAATGCGAGAAATTCGCCCGCCGGATACAATTCATGATATGCCATATTGCCATTGTGGTATCGGCCTCCCACCATTATATCCTCGTTCCATCCCTGATCATACCCCCACAAGTTCACTGCCTGTATCCCCTTGTTCAAGTTGTCATGTGAAACCATAAAATCGCTGCTCTTACCAATACCCCCATCATTACTGAACCAAATCTCTTCGGTTCCATCACCATTGAGATAAATTCGATACTCTTGCTGATCTACGTGAAAGTAATCTATTCCTCCAATATACCCTCCAACTCCCTCATAGGTGGCACATGCATCGTTGGACATCCACAAATTAAGGCCACCAATGAGCACCTTGTTAGGATCCAATTGTGAAACAATCATAGTGGTGTTATAATTGATTTGGGTGTATTCTCCATCGTCTCCTTGAAAGTTCATCAAATTGGGATGCGCATCGGTATACGGTGTGCCAATTAAACCGTGTGGAAACGACCACGTAGCACCTGCATCATAACTAACCCATGCTCCGATCCAACCATTGGTAGTCACTGTAGCATTGGCCGATTGATATCCAACAAGCAATGCATAGATACGTTCTGGATCTGCCGACGTAACAGCCAGCCGACCTCCTTCTGGCAATACGCCAAGTCCATTTGCAAACCAGCCTGTATCATACATGGTCCAGGTGATTCCGTAATCTTCTGATTTATAAAATTTAGAATTGGAATTATTGACCCGCTGAATCGTGTATACCACCGAAGGGTCATTCGGTTTAATCGCTAAGGTGTTGCACTCCTGAGTCAAAACTTCCGTCCATGTATCTCCACCATCTTCACTGCGGTAAAAGCCTAGATTAGTGGCTGCATAAACGATGTCTGGATTATCAGGCGAGAAGGCCATTTCAGATGCTCGAATATTCAGGCTCACAAAACCTGCTTGTCCGATTACCTGCCAAGAAATTCCTCCATCTTCTGTTCGCCAGAGATCGTTTGCCGCGCTGATGATCACAATGTTATCGTCATTGGGATGGACGCGCAGGCTCTGCACATCGCCAATGATCAACTCCCCTGTGATGTGCGTCCACTGTGCGCCTCCATCCACGGTTTTATATGCACCTCCACTCTCGGTGCCGCAATATAAAATGTCGGAATTCTGACTGCTGCGATCGTGACAATAAACATTGCTATGCCGAAAACCAGGGGTCAAGCTGCCATCGCTATCATAATGCACCTTGGGCCCGGCATACGTCCAAATATCACCGCCGCCACGAGCATCGCGTTGGCGTTCAATTGGCATACGATCTTGCACATAACCTTGTGCATCCAATTGACTCCTATGCTGCACAATCCAGCGTTTGTATTCTTGGGTATACCTTGTTTTGACGTAAGGATGTGTCAGGTGATACGATTCATATGCTGACTTTACAGCCCTTGCATTGGGCGGACTTTGCCGCATCAATCGAATCCACTCAGGGGTATCGATTGAAAACAGTTGAGCATCCTCCAGTATAAAATTGGGGCGCTTGACGTCGTCTCGATTCAAAGACAAGGTTCCGCATACCACACATTCATTCACGGGATATGAATCCAATATCACTCCTTCCAAAGCCACCAACAGTGGTTTAGAATCCTTTGAAGTGCGTTTCAACCCATCTGCATGTGGCCGTAGCACGCAATTATTGTTCACCAGTGTCGAATCCAAATAGCCCTCTAAGCAGACGTATTGTCCGATCCATGTATCCATCTCACTGGACAAAATGGGCAACCAAAACAAATCGCCATCCGCATTCAGTTTCTTGCTTTCGTACTTCGTTTCAGAAAGTAACTTCCAACTAAAAGCGTGATCCTGTGCCCGAACCCCATGAACCAAGATCAAACAGCACAATGATTGCATGATTGCCAAGATGAAAAAAAAGCGTGAAATATTCATTGGTTCCCTTTTTTATTGTAAAAACTACTTTGAATTTAAAAGTACGATCTAAATGTAGCCAATTGAAGCCTATCAATTTCATCAAAATCTGAATATTCATTGGTTTCCAATTTCATTCACCCTCCCATATCGAAGCATGTTTTGGCTCGCCCTTACCTCCTTATGGAACCCAAATATTTATTACCTTCGCCGCATGATTCTACCGATTGTGGCCTACGGAGACAAGGTTCTGAAGAAAAAGGCCGAAGACATCACTCAAGATTATCCCCAACTGGATAAATTGATCGCTGACATGTTTGAAACCATGTATCATGCGCACGGCGTGGGTTTGGCGGCACCCCAAATTGGTAAATCAATCCGACTCTTTGTGGTCGACGCGACCCCCTTTGCCGAAGGCGAAGACGGCGATGAAACCTGCGAAGACTTTAAACGCGTTTTTATCAATCCAGTGATATTTGAGGAAACCGGTGAAGAATGGGGCTTTGAAGAAGGTTGTCTATCTATACCGGGTGTGCGCGAGGAAGTATTTCGCAAAAGTCAAATCAAGATTGAATATTATGACGAGCACTGGGACTTGTATGAAGAGGAGCTAGATGGCTTTGCAGCACGTGTCGTTCAACACGAATATGATCACATTGAGGGCGTGCTCATGACAGACCATTTAAGCCCTTTCAAAAAAACGCTTCTGAGAGGTAAGTTATCCGACATCACCAAAGGAGATGTCGATGTAAACTACCGCATGCGATTCCCCAAAAAATAATGTGTAATCGGCATGCAACTTACACCCCACGATTTAGAGCAACTTGAGCGCAAAGGAATCACACTCGAAAACCTTGTGTCTCAACTCGACCGATTCTTTCACAATACGCACCCCATTCGGCTTGAAAAGCCTTGCACTCCTTCAGATGGCATTGTGATCCTTTCTCCTGCCGAATGCCATACGCATGTGGAATTGTTCGAAAAAGAGTCACAGCACATGTCGCTCATGAAGTTCGTTCCCGCATCTGGTGCAGCCAGCCGGATGTTCAAGCACCTCTTTAATTATTCTCCTGACAGCATCGCGGAGCTTACTGAAGAGTTCATAATTCACTTCGACCGCTTCCCTTTTGTTCCGGCATTGAAGAAGGTGATGGAAGCGAATGGAATCATTTTGGAGGATTGCATTGCTCACAATCAATGGAACATCATCTTTGATTACATACTCAAACCCGAAGGTTTACATTACGATAGTCAGCTCAAAGGAATGGTTCAATTCCACGCCTATGAAGGCGAACCGCGGACTGCTTTCGAAGAGCATCTCCACGAGTCCCGCATATACGGCAGACAGGGCAATGGCGAAAGCCACATACATTTTACGATAGCACCTCAAAACATCGCCTTGGTCCAACAATTTCTGGCCAAAAAAGCGGAGGCCATGCCATTTGAAAATTTCGTGGTGCATTTCAGCACGCAGGCTGAACATACAGATACGTTGGCATTGACCAAGGACAATGAGCCATTGCGCGATCAAGACAACGAACTCATCTTCCGACCTTCGGGACATGGCGCATTGGTGCATAATCTGCAAAACCTAGATGCCGAGATCATTTTCATCAAGAACATCGACAATGTCTGCCATGAAGTGCATCGCAAGGAAAGCGACTTTTACAAAAAAGTAATTGCTGGTCTATTGGTTCACTTGAAAAAGGAGGTCACTCGTCACCTCGAAGCCTTGAAGTCAGAACATTCCAGCGGTTTAGATGAGGCCATTGAGTTCATTCAACGTTGGTTTCAACCCGGACTCCCCCTTGGTTTGGACAGGGATGCGCTAGCGAATTATGCCCGCCTCAGACTCGATCGTCCATTGCGCGTCTGTGGCATGGTGCGCAACGAAGGTGAACCCGGAGGCGGACCTTTTTGGGTCAAAATGCCAGATGGACATATCAGCAAACAGATCGTGGAAAAAGCTCAAGTGGATCTTAATGATCCCCTACAAAACAAGATCCTCTCCAGTGCGTCGCATTTCAATCCAGTAGACATCGTTTGCTCAATCAAAAAAGCAGACGGCACGAACTATAACCTGAACGAATATGTGGATCATAGCACTGGCTTTGTTTCAGAAAAATTTGTAGAGGGCCAAGTGGTGAAAGCGCTCGAGCTACCGGGCCTGTGGAATGGTGGAATGGCGCTTTGGAACACTGTGTTTGTAGAAGTTCCGGTGAGTACATTCAATCCTGTAAAGACAGTCAATGACCTTTTGCGTCAAGGCCATCAGAAGTAATCTTGCATCACCAAACAACGATTTATCAGTATATGTTACCCTTATAAGCCCCTCAAATAGTGAGGCAAAAAAAAGAGCCTTCTATGATAGAAGGCTCTTTTTATATGGGTACAAGAAAATTATTTCTTGTCTTCTTTCACTTCTTCAAAATCCACATCGGTCACCTCTGCATCTTGAGCATTTGTGTTGTTGGATGTGTTTCCAGCATCTGCTCCAGGCTGTGCATTGTACATGTCACTTGCTGCTGCGCTGAAAACTTCATTCAATTTAGCGATTGCTGCTTTGCAAGCGTCCACATTCTTCTCTGCATGAACACGCTTCAATTCATTCAAAGCGTTTTCGATCTCGGTGCGTTTGTCAGCTGGCAATTTCTCACCAAATTCTTTCAATTGCTTCTCCGTTTGGAAAATCAAAGAATCCGCTTCGTTGATCGTATCAGCTTCTTCCTTCGCCTTGCGGTCGCTTTCTGCATTGATTTCAGCCTCACGCTTCATCTTTTCGATCTCTTCTTTGCTCAAACCAGAGCTCGCTTGAATGCGAATATTCTGCTCTTTGTTGGTAGCCTTATCCTTGGCACTCACGCTGATTATACCATTGGCATCGATGTCGAAAGACACCTCAATCTGTGGCACACCGCGTGGCGCTGGTGGAATACCATCCAAATGGAATTTTCCAATGGTGCGGTTATCGCGTGCCATCGAACGCTCTCCTTGCAACACATGGATTTCCACACTTGGTTGACTATCGCTAGCAGTGCTGAAAGTCTCACTTTTCTTTGTCGGAATCGTGGTATTGGCCTCGATCAACTTAGTGAAAACGCCACCCATGGTTTCGATACCCAATGAAAGTGGAGTTACGTCCAACAACAACACATCTTTTACCTCACCTGTCAAAACACCACCCTGGATGGCAGCTCCAATGGCAACTACCTCATCCGGATTAACTCCTTTGGACGGCTCTTTGCCAAAAAACTTTTTCACCGCTTCCTGCACAGCTGGAATACGAGTTGAACCACCTACAAGAATCACCTCGTTGATATCGTTCACTGTCAAACCAGCTTTTTTCAATGCACTTGCGCATGGCTCAATGGTACGTTGAATCAACGAGTCCGCCAATTGCTCAAACTTTGCTCTTGTCAAAGTTTTTACCAAGTGCTTTGGCATACCATCTACAGGCATGATGTAAGGCAAGTTGATTTCAGTGCTTGAGCTGCTAGACAATTCAATTTTTGCTTTTTCAGCACCTTCCTTCAAACGCTGAAGGGCCATTGGATCTTTTGTCAAGTCCAAGTTGTTGCCATTCTCGTTTTTGAATTCCTGCACCAACCAATCGATGATGACTTGGTCGAAATCATCACCACCCAAGTGCGTATCGCCATCGGTAGATAATACTTCAAACACGCCATCACCTAATTCCAATACAGACACATCGTGTGTTCCACCGCCGCAGTCAAATACAGCGATCTTCACATCATGTGATTTTTTATCCAATCCATAAGCCAATGCCGCAGCAGTAGGCTCATTGATAATACGCTTTACAGTCAGACCTGCGATTTCGCCTGCTTCTTTGGTCGCCTGACGTTGTGCATCATTGAAGTAAGCTGGCACGGTGATCACCGCTTCTGTCACTTCATGGCCCAAATAGTCTTCAGCAGTTTTCTTCATTTTTTGAAGCACCATCGCAGAAATCTCTTGAGCAGTGTACATGCGGTCATCGATGCTTACACGAGGTGTATTACCATCACCCTTTACAATGTTGTAGGGAACTCTGCTCGCTTCGCGCTGGCACTCATCAAAACTACTTCCCATGAAGCGTTTGATCGAGTATACGGTCTTGGTGGGGTTGGTGATCGCCTGACGCTTGGCAGGATCTCCCACCTTGCGCTCGCCGCCTTCTACGAACGCTACCACTGAAGGTGTTGTGCGTTTCCCTTCGCTGTTTTCAATCACGACTGGTTCATTTCCCTCCATTACAGCCACACAGCTGTTGGTAGTACCTAAGTCGATGCCTATTACTTTGCTCATTGTTGTTGAAATTTTCTGTTAATTTTCTTTGCCGCGGGTTTTCAATCATAGTGCCACGCCGCTTTTTGACCAGATTTCGGCAATTGTGTCAGATTTTCAGGGGCATTCTTGCGGCCAGATGGCAGCAAATCACCGTGTCGACTGCCAACGAGACAATCGATACGGCAGTCCAAATCGTCATAAAACCGACTCCACACAAACATAAAATACTCACATCCAGTTTATTAATTCATATTTTGGCAAAAATGCACTCCTTCCATAGCTTTGCACCCGCTGTCAAAAAAACACCTTAACACTGTACAAGAATGAATCAAGTGGTTGTCATCGGAGCTGGTCAAATGGGAAATGGAATTGCCCACGTATTTGCTCAATCTGGATATATCGTAACATTGGTCGATGTGCGCCAAGAAAGCCTCGATCGTGCTCTGACCATCATCGATAAAAACTTAGACCGTCAGGTGACCAAAGGAAGTATTACCGAGGAAGATAAAAAAGCTACGCTCAAACATCTCAATGTGTCAACGCATTTGCAATCGGCGGCGAGCAAAGCAGATCTCATCGTAGAGGCAGCCACCGAAAACATTGACCTCAAACTCAAGATATTTGCGGAACTTGACCAATTCGCGCCAGCGCATTGCATCCTAGCAAGTAATACTAGCTCGATATCAATTACGAGAATCGCAGCGGCTACTGCTCGCCCCCATCAAGTCATTGGCATGCACTTTATGAATCCTGTGCCCGTAATGAAGCTCGTAGAAGTTATCCGCGGTTACAGCACGTCTGACGAGGTCACTGCAACCATTCTAGATCTTTCTAAAAAACTAGGCAAGGTGCCTGTAGAAGTCAATGACTTGCCAGGATTTGTGGCCAATAAAATATTGATGCCCATGATCAATGAAGCCATCTACACCTTGTATGAAGGCACTGCAGGCGTGGAGGAAATTGATACCGTGATGAAGTTGGGAATGGCCCACCCGATGGGACCTTTGCGCTTGGCAGATTTCATTGGTCTCGATACTTGTCTATCCATTTTGCGCGTGTTGCACGAGGGCTTTGGAAACCCGAAATATGCGCCATGTCCTTTGCTCGTGAATATGGTCACGGCTAAAAAATTAGGCGACAAAACAGGTGAAGGATTTTACAATTATGCCGACCCTAAGAATCCTGTGGTCGCTCCGTTTTTCAAGAGATAAGTCACAGCCTCATTTCTTGTGCATTTTTGGCTTCCGCAATATAATCCATTGGATCTGATCGGGAGCCGACATCAGTTGTTGTACTTCGTATCGTTTACTATCGCGCACATTCAGTTGAATGCATTCCGCATTCGGCACGTGAGGTTTAACCTCTTTGATGATTGTATCCAAAGGCACAAACTCGCCGTCTTGCAGCTCAAACTGCTGAGCAACCGAATGATCGTTCGCGTCTGATTCGTACATCACAGATATTTTCTTACCTGTACTATTAAGAATGGATACAAACGTGGTGAAGGTGGGCACCGGGATCTTGGGTGCGGGAACAATCACCCCCGGGTTAGTAAGGCGCAACTCCTCTGGAACCATCAGCACAGGATGTCCATCAGGCTGGCTCAAATCAACTTTTGAAATCTCCTTTCCCGATTCATCGAACACGTGAATGATATGCCAAAATTGTATACCTCCATCGGGAGCCGATGAATACTCCAGGCGATTGACTTGCCCGTTGGGGTGGTAGGAGACATCCACACTGGCATGACCGGCAAAATC
>JAIYCK010000403.1 GCA_027488055.1 Flavobacteriales bacterium
AACATTGCCTCTTGCATCGGTGGCAGTGATGGTTGCAAAGGTGATACCTGTTCCAAGCAGTGTGGATCCAGCAATGGGTGTTTGCGTATAGACGATAGGCTCAGCCATTTGACTATTGTATGACAATGACGCGGTACTCCAGATATTTGGCACAGTAACGCTGCAACCATTATCTAAAGTGAGATCCATGGCTGCAGGGCATGAAATAATGGGACCACCTGTGAAGTAAAAATTATCCATTTCAAATGCTCGAGCGGCATTGTTGCTGCTGCTATGATTTATCACACAGCCCATGTAGCCGATTCCGTTTGGCGTATAGGCCGTGTTGGTGACTGTTCCTTGAAGCACGGTCGAAGTAGTAAATGCATTGCTATGTGCATTTTGACCGCTTGAGTTAGTTGTTGGCATGGGCGAAGTGCGTAAGGTCCAAACGCCAGAAGATGACCTACTGACCACCACATTGAATCCCACATCAGTTCGATTATTCGCGACACCAGTGGTGCTTACTATGATGTTTGTAGGCGCGTTATTCGTAATACTTTGGAGTCTTAATTCGTCTGATCCATTGTTGTCGCCAATGAAAAGACGATATCCATCCACAGTGGAGGATTCGAGATTGGATTCATTGGCATAAAGCCAGATAGACACATTGTTGGTCGAATTATAGCTTTGCGCTCTGCGCCCAATCCAAAAAGACCACGTTTGTGAGTTGCTCCAATTAGATTCAGACTTGCTGATGTATCGGCTCCCTGAGGAGGCAGGCGCATTGAGTCGCAAGGTATTGCTTTGTGCGGCATCCGCAGCAGAGACATCGCTTGTTCCAACGACGGTGAAATCGCTCATATCGCCATTCCAAGTTGGATTTGTAGAAAAATTGAAATCACTGAATGCATCGGTCAAGCAATATTCCACATAGCCTTGATAGTAGGCTCCGCCGTTATGATCGTTGAAAGTCGTTGAACATGAACTATTGACGGCATTGCCTGTCGAACTCCAATAGCACTCTAAGACATACACACCCGGTGCAGATAAATTGGGCATTAAGTTTATCTGACTGGAGTTATTCCAAGTAAACGTATTACCTGCACCAACAGCTGGACCTGCGAGTAAGATCGAGCTGAATGCTGGGGCTATGGAACCTTGCCGATAGCAGCGATAAAAAAGTCTTCCTGAACAAGTGGATCCTCCCCCATTGGCGAATACGCGCAATTGCGCTCCATCGATAGCGAAGGAGCCATTGGCCAAAATTCGACCGAGAAATGCATTTTGAAAAGGAAGGAGTCCGTCTGGATTCAGGCTACTACCATAAGAAACCAAGTTTCCGTTGGTGCTTAGCGTAATTGAACTTTGCAGCGTGGAGTAAGCCGCTGAGACAATAAGGCCGGAAAGCAACATGCATAGCATGATGGCTCCCCGAATAGGGTATTTTAATCTCATTTGTAGGGTCTATTGCTTGGGAAAGGGTTAAAGGCACCAAGCAGATAGAAGGCATGCGTTGTAACGCAGGGGACTGTCAAAAGTTTCAGTTTTGGCTTGATCGATTCCTATGACCTTCATAGAAAAATGGTTGAAGGGATCTCATTGCAGCCCTATTTCAATATAAAGCTGAACTGAATGTGGACTTCAACAACCATATTAATCAGCTATTGCAGGATAAAAGCGTGTTCAAATCGAAGCTCGCTCATTTGAAATATGAACACAATTGGGGGCTTATTCACAAAATGCATTTTTTTTTGCTTCCAATTTTTTCTAGCGGATTTTTTTTAGGAGTTTGATTATTAACTGTTTAATTCATTTTATCCCGTAGGATCCCAATAATCGGCTCCTGGAGAATAAGAATTCTGCAGTTGTTTCTATTGCATCGTGTCATACCAAAGTATTATATTTGCGCCAATGCTTCCGTTAGAAGGTCGGAAGTATATTTAGAGTTATTTGAGATGGATCATTCATGATCCAAACAATTACGATAGTTTTTAGTTTTTCAGTTTAATCCAAAGAGCCCTGCAAGCGTGTGGGGCTCTTTGGTATTTTGGGCCAACCGGTTTAAGAAAATGTTAGAACTATGTTTTCCTATTGTAGCTATCCATACGGATCAACTTCTCAAAAAATTATTCCTTTCGACTTCAAAAAGTGACCGAAAATTCTGGCTCTTTGATTGTACATTGCGCCATATTATTTTCAATCGAAATACTCCTATGGGATTAAAAAGTATGCTTTTTTCTATGTTGCCCACCAAGATGCAACATGATATGATCATCAAAAAAACAGGTTTCCACCTAATGGAAAAGGCGTATTTTACAGATAGCATTTGTACTGAGATGTATATGCCCCCCAAACAACAGGCATGGAAAAACAGGTTGTCGAAGCCATACGGTCATGAGCCAGAGGTTGTAAAATGGTATGAACGCAATCTATCCTCCAAAGATGTAGTATTTGACATTGGTTCACACATGGGCTATTTTGCAGTCTTGGTATCAAAGCTACAGCCCCAAAGCCGATTCCACGGTTTTGAGGCCAATTGGTTCATCGCTTCTTATTTCAAAATGAATCAGTCAAAGCATGATCCAATGCGAAATTGGAAATTGACAGAGAAATTTGTCGGGTCGTCTGATTCATCTGAAATGATTCGAATAGATACCTATATTAAAGACAATGGATCTCCCACCATTTTTCAAATGGACGTTGATGGCGAGGAAATCAATGTGCTCTCTGGCGCCAAGTCTTTATTAGCCTCTGGCACCTGCACTTTTATAGTGGAGGTTCATCCAAAGGATTTGGCAGATCGCAAGCAAAGTGACAAAGCCTTTGTTGCGCTATTTGATACGACCCTGTATGATTTGCGTTACTTGCCAAATCTCAGATCGTCCAATACATCTTGGGTGGATACTATTTCAGAAGCGGAAGCACTTGAGGAATATTATTTGTGTGCGAGTCCTAAATCGAGCACGCGGTTCTAGGCCTTATCTACTCCCTTGTTGGGTGGAGTGAGCGAATCTTCTTTGAATGCACATGCGTTGCATGCTTCTTCCTTTTTCAGAATTGCCGCTGTTTTCTTGGCAATGAACGCAAAGGCGGCAATGAATGCCAATATGACTAATCCGCTTTGTATCATTGAAAAATTGTATAAGTGAACCAAGCTCCAAGATAGGCCAATGCGCCCATAGCGAATAACTGCAATATTGGCCATTTCCAGCTATTGGTCTCCCGACGCACCACGGCCAAGGTCGCCATGCATTGCATCGCATAAGCATAGAAAACCATAAGTGATAAGCCTGTGGCCAAATTATAACGTGGCTCTCCAGTCTCAGTGGTTTCCGCTCGCATTTTGTCAAGCAGTCCACTATCTTCTTCCCCATCGCTGTTCACACTATAGATAGTTGCCATGCTGCCTACAAAAACTTCACGGGCGGCAAAAGATGTAATCAATGCGATACCGATTTTCCAGTCGTATCCCAATGGAGCAATAGCTGGTTCGATGGTCTTACCCATGATTCCAATGTAGCTGTTTTCAAGTCGCGCATTGGCTTCTGCCTTTTCCAATTCACTCTCACTCCAATCGTGGTCATGTGTATGAATTTCTCTCAATGCATTTTCCATTCGTTGAGAAGGACCGTATGATGCCAATCCCCAAAGCAAAATTGAAATCGCCAAGATGACCTTCCCCGCATCAAGGACAAAGACTTTGACTTTATTCCAAATGGAGATGCTAACTTGCGACCAACGCGGCCAACGATACATTGGCATTTCCATCAAAAGAAAATTCGGGTCTTTCGCACGAATCACAAATTTCATGACCAAAGCAGCCATCAAAGCCGTAATAAGACCAAGTCCGTAAAGAGCGAATAACACCAATCCTTGAACATTGAATGGTCCCCAATGAACGGATGGTATGACCAACGCTATGAGCACAGTATACACTGGAATTCTAGCGCTACAAGACATCAATGGCGCTACAAAAATGGTGATTAGTTTGTCCTTATAATTTGGGATCGAGCGAGCGGCCATCACTCCTGGAATTGCACAAGCTGCGCTGCTTACGAGCGGAATGACGCTTCGGCCGCTTAGGCCAAATGGCCTCAAAATTCTATCCGTAATGAAGACAATACGAGCCATGTATCCTGACTCCTCTAACATGGCTAAGAAAAAGAACAGCAAAGTGATTTGCGGAATAAATACCATTACACCACCAATCCCGGGGATAATTCCGTCGGTTATTAAATTGGTAAAAGGACCTTCAGGTAACTGATTTTTTACGATTTGAGCTAATTCTCCAAATGCACCATCGATCCAATCCATGGGATAGGATGCCACTTGGAAAACCACTTGAAAAATGACCAAAAGGAGGGCCAAAAGCAACAGGTAGCCATATATGGGATGTACTAAAAAACGATCCCAATTGGAGATAGTGGTCTTTTTCTGTGAGGCACTACCCTTGGGATTCCAATCTCCTAAAAGGAGTGCGATTCTGCGATAGCGCGATTGAGCATCCCTTCGTTGCAATACATTATTACTTAACAAATCTTTGATAGCCATCTCGCCGAACTTGACGCGGTCGAGCACCGCAGTGGTGGTTATCAATGTTTCCTTTAGCAAGTCGATTCCATCGCCAATACGAGGATTTACAGCCACAAATCGCACATCAGGAAAAGAGGTTTCGAGCTTCGCTTGGATCGATTGCAAATCACTCTGATTCAAATAATCCGTCATGGTCAAGGCTACTGTCAGCGGCCAATTCTGATCGTACAATTGCGTGAACAAAAGGAGATTGCGTTCTAAATTACTTACATCTATTACGCATATAATTTGTTGAGGACGCTCTGGATGACCTTCATTCGCCAATAGTTCATACACCACGCGCTCATCCTCCGATTGCGGAATCAAGCTGTAGGTGCCTGGCAAGTCGATCAACTCGATTTGCTGACCATTCTTCAACGTGCAAATTCCGACCTTTTTCTCCACCGTTACACCGGGAAAATTGCCGATGTGTTGTTGAAGTCCTGTGAGCTGATTAAATAATGAGGACTTTCCCGTATTGGGATTACCTACCAAACATATTCGGTTGTAAGAGAGGGACATGAGCGAGAAACGAACTAAATAGAAGCGACCATAATTAAACGGGCTTCCGCCTTTCGAAGGCTAAGTACATGATCCCCCATGTCGATAGCAAGTGGACATCCAAATGGTGCACGATATAAAACACGCATCTTTTTGCCTTCCACGATACCCATTTCTGTGAGTTTCGCACCCAACAGATTGTCCGCTACTGAAGTGACAATCAATGGTGTACCGTTTGGGTAATCATTCAATCCCTGATCTATCATAGGAAGGCAAAGTACAAACAACTGCACAAATAGAATATACCTTAAAAAGGGTATTCATCGAGATTCACAAAAAAAGCCCCAAATGATCGGGGCTTAACAAGCATGATGTCCTTGTTTTATTTTTTCAATGAATCACGGATTTCGCGAAGCAAAAGAATATCTTCTGAAGGCGCAGCCGGTGCATCTGGCGTCTTGCTTTTCATCATTTTTTCCATTCCTTGAATGATTAGAAACAAAACAAATGCAATCACCACAAAGCTTAGAACAGATGAGATAAAGTTTCCTAGCAGAATGCCACCTGGTTTCCATTCTTCAATGGATGCAACTCCTGCAGCTGCCAGAGTTGGATTAAGCAACAAAGGAGTGATAATGTTTTCGATCAAGGAAGTGACGATGGCACCAAATGCCGATCCAATGATCACCCCGACTGCAAGATCGATGACATTGCCGCGCATGATAAATTCTTTAAATTTTGACAACATGAGGATAAGGTTTTGAATTATAAAACAAAAGTAGTGAAATCAAACTATTAAATTAAGAAAGTTTCTGTATGTGTGCATGCCACCTCTCAATTTCTACCAAAATGAAGCCTCTCTATAAAGTGCCAACCTGACTTCCAATTCAAAAGGATTGTTTGTCCGTTGGATTCATCAGCAATCCGCATGCTATGTGCAGGGTAATTGCACCAGTAGTGAGCCAATGGCTTCAATTCACTATATCCGTCGCGAGTTAAAATCACATACTCGAATGGCTGCGGATAGGCATATTGCCGCGAATAACTTAACCCAAT